>JBDRTC010000561.1:0-3020 GCA_043824335.1 Planctomycetota bacterium
CTCGCTGACCCGTTACCTGTCATCAGGCTCGCTCATCGACGGGGCATACCTGTTCCGATCCAAAAAGTGAGAGAACGCGCCCCTGACCATCCAGTCGGTAACTCGCATGGTGAAGTCGTGGTGCCGAGAGGCTTGCCTTGACGGCAACTACGGAGCCCACAGCCTGCGCAAGACCTTCGGCTACGTCCAGCGCGTCCACTTCGGGGTCGGGTTCGAGGTGCTCTGCAAACGCTTCAACCACGCCTCGCCCAGCGTGACCATGCGCTACCTCGGCATCAGCGACACCGAGGTGGTCGGCATCCTGAGAAATTCGATCTGATTCCACACGGGCCGTTTACTTTTCCATACGGAATACTGCCAAATGAAAATGGAGGGAGCTGTTCCCTCGCTTGGACAAACCCTTTTACCCAGGAGGATGCCGACAATGGGCAGACCCATCACCGTCGAGAGGCAGTTCTACACCCAGAAGGAGGCCGCAGAGTACTGCGGCTACAGCGTCGTCAAGTTCAGGCAGTTCGCCAAGGACTACGACATCCCGAGGTGCGGCCCCAAGCGGGACCGCTATCGCAAGGAGGACCTGGACGACTTCATGACCGACCCGGCCAGCTTCCACAACCCGATCCGCTCCCGCAGGCCCGGCTTCGTTCCAGTGGAGGTCTAGGTGAGCGTCGGGAAGACACAGGACGGACGTTTCTACGTCCAGTACAGGGTTCAGTACCGCAACAGCCCGAAACGGGAGTACTTCGGGAAAGGAACCGAGGCCAAGAGAGCGGCCAGGGAACGGGATGCCGAGATCAAGCTGATGAAGACCCGCAACGAGGACGTCAGGGAAAGCCACATCTACCTGGACGAGCTTGCCAAGGCATACATCGAGCATGAAAAAGTGAAAGGGCGTGACCGGAAGTTCCTCATAGAGGTCAGGAACCGGCTGAACAAATCCTTCCTGCCCGCGCTGAACCACGTCCCGGTCCACAAGCTCAAGGCCAGGGATTTCGACAAGCTGGCGCTGGAGTACAAGGACCTCTCCAACAGCTCCTTCAACCGCTACATCACGTACCTGAACGTCATCTTCAACTTCGGCGTGGAATTCGAGCACATCGAGAAGAACCCGATGACGAACTGGCGCAAGCGAGTGATGAAACGGGAAAAGCCCCGCGACCTGGAGATCACCATCGACGACGTCAGGGCCATCATGGCCCACGCCGCGCCGCACGTCCAAAAGGCGATCAAGCTGATCCTGAGCACCGGCTGCCGACCCGGCAAGTCCGAACTGCTCAGGATCAAGTACAGCGACGTGGACTTTGATGCCAAGCGCGTCAGGATTCGCGGCTCCAAGACGGCCAGGAGCGACCGCTACGTCCCCCTGCGCGACGAGTTCCTCGCCGAGATCAGGGGCTGGCAGGACGCTGCGGAGAGCGACTACATCGTCGAGTTCGAAGGCAAGCAGCTCAACGGCTTCAAGAAGGGGTTCAACGCCGCCGTCCGCAGATCGGGCATCGGGAAGAAGGTCGTGCCTTACCACCTGCGGCACTTCTTCGCCTCAAGCCTGCTCGCCAACAAGGCCGACATCAAGGCCGTGGCCTCGCTCATGGGCCACGCCGGACCGGACATGCTGTTCAAGGTCTACTACCACCTGATCGGCGACAGCGAGAAAGAGGCCGTGGAGAAGCTCCCCACTCTGTGACCAACCCGCTCGCGTGCTGTCATGTTGCCGCGAGCTTCAACCATCCCCAGTCAGGACATGTCATGACAAATTTCCTTTCGATGACAAAGGGCAAGCTGGTCAACGACGGCTTGCAGCCCACGGACAAGGCCAAGCTCGTCCTCCTGACCGAGTCCGAGAATGCCCAGCCGTCATTTCTATTAATCCTTGAGAACCTTGGGCTCCACGCCTGCCTGGAGGCCATGGGCACCGCCCCATACGAGCACGAGGATCTCGTCGACAGGACGCTCAGGCTCCTCGCCGTCGACGCGGCCTATCGCGCCATGCCTCTGTGGGAGGACGCCAACATCGCCCAGGACGGCCTCAAGGAGCTCGTGGGCATGGCCCACCTCCACGCCCACGGCGAGGTCGAGTACGAGGAGCTTCAGGATCTGCTCTGGGAAACGGCCCAGCCGATACTGGGCGACAATGTCGCTGACTCGGCGTTCTCGACTCGCGACGCGCGGGACTGCGCCCTGCTGACAGGCTCGCACAACCTGATCCCCGCGCTGTACAAGGCGGCTGAAGCCGCCAGAACGCAACATGGAGCCATGGCCAGGATCTGCGCTTACAGCGGCAAGGGCAGCCGGGAGATGGCCCTGCAGTGGGCCTGGAAGCAAGGCAGCCCGATATCGTTCGGCGGGGCGTTCGGAGCCACATCCAAGCACGTCCTGGCAGCCGTAGAGGCCGAGGTGTGGCAGGTCGCCTACACCATCGCCGATGAGTTGCTCACGCTCATCGAGTCCGAAGGCATGAAGATCACGGCCAAGGAGATGGAGGGCTTCCTCCTGGAAGCCCTGGCGTCAGCGGCAAAGGACATCGCGCACGAGGTCGTGCACAAGGGCGCGCGCAGGGTGATCGAGGCGGTGATGGCCGCACGGACCTACGATGAGGCGCAACGGTTGGCGAAAGACGCCGCGCAGGGCTTCTTCAGGGACGCCTGCGCCAGGCCGGACCTGTACGAGCAATTGGCGATCGGCAGGACCACGCTCGCGGTCGCCTGCTACGACTTCGAGGACCACGACACCTTCGCGATCTGCCACACCCTGCACTATCTGCACGAAGGGAGCTTTCACAAGGTCCACCCGCTGCGTCCAAAGTCGGACGAGATCGCGAAAAGGGTCGCCCTGGACGCCAGGAAGCAGCTTTGCCTTGAGCAGGTGGCAGACGCCGCTGCCGGAAGCTACGCCGGGAAGCGTGAGACAGACGCCCAGGCGGCGGTCTTGGCGCGGCTCCTGGCTGAAGATCAATAGCGCACGATGTTCGGATACTTCGCGGCCATCTTCGGCCAGAACGATTTGGCCTCGCCCTCGGTAGA
>JBDRTC010000562.1:0-3901 GCA_043824335.1 Planctomycetota bacterium
TGATCAGGCTGAGCTTCTCCGCGCAGGGGAGGAACACGACGTTGGAGATGATCGCGCCATAAAGCGTGGTAATCAGGGCCACGGCCATCCCAGGCCCGAGGGCGCTGGGATCCTCGAGGTTTCCGAGCATCATGATCAAACCCATCAGGGTCCCGATCATGCCGAACGCCGGGGCGAACCGGCCCATCTGATCGAGGACCTTCTTGCCGCTTTGATGGCGGGTGGCCACGGCGTCCATTTCGGTCCGCATGATGTCTTCGATCACTTCCGGGCGCGTGCCGTCGACGGCCATCTGGATTCCGAGCACGACGAACGGATTGGAGACCTCCTCAATCCGCCCCTCCAGAGCCAGCAATCCGTCGCGTCGGGCGGTCTCGGCCAGAGAAACGAACTGTTTGATCAGCTTGGAGATGTCTTCCGACTTGTTGAAGAAGACGTTCTTGAAGACGCGCCCCGTATTGAGGAAGTTCTTCAGAGGGAAACAGACCAACACCGCCGCCGTGCAACCTCCCACAACGACCATCATCGAAGGGTAGTCGATGAAAGCCCCGAACGAGGCCCCCGGGGCGATCGCCACCGTGATCACCAGCAAAGAGACGCCGAGCAAGAGGCCGACTATGGTGGCAACGTCCATCTTCTATGCTTCCTCGCTTGTCTGGCCGGTTGCCGTGATCGGGTGCTGAGGGTATCCGGGTGGGGGAATCAGGTGCTTGGCCTGCTGGTAGGCGACCGCGCGGCGGAGGACCTCGTCCATCGACTCGGTCACCACGAGCCGCTCGCCCGTGGTGAGCGTGACGAACGTGTCCGGCCGCTCTTCGACGTACCGGATCAGGTCGGCGTTGAGGACGAACACTTCGCCTCCCAGGCGGGTTAGTTTGATCATGGTACCTCCGGCGATAATCGAATGCCCTTCAGCATCCTGCGCGAAGCCGACCGTTACGATCCTGGAAATGGAAAA
The DNA here is from genome assembly GCA_043824335.1 of Planctomycetota bacterium. GTDB lineage: Bacteria > Planctomycetota > Planctomycetia > Pirellulales > Thermoguttaceae > JBDRTC01. The sequence continues at coordinate 959 of JBDRTC010000562.1, forward strand.
CCCGAATGATTTTTGGCAGCACTATGACCACGTGTTCCCTTCGAGGTTCTGGGCGAGAACACCAAGTAACCAGTCTTTTCATCTTTGCCTACCGTAAGCTCACCACGGAAGCTGATCCTATGGTAGTCGAGCAGATCTTTCGCGGGGATGACTACATGCTCCTCCGCAAGTTTAACTCGCCGAGCGCCAACTAAGGATTCCTCATCCTTTCCTGTTAGGAACAACTTCACGGCGATTTGTCTCCTCTCCGGGGCATATGCGAGGACCGCACTGTCGAACTTGAGCTCGGCCACATATTCCTTGGGCAAGTTCAACTCGCCGTTCTCGCACAACACAGCCGGCGGTGCGAAGCGCTCGAACTCTTCCGTTGCTCTGAGCAATTGACTGCCAGCGACAGCCATCAGCAGGTCGACAGCGGTTAGTATGCCTACCAGACCTCCCTCCCCATCAACCACAGGAAGGCAGCCGATTCTCTTAGATCCTAAGATGCCGGCCGCTTCCCGCACGGGCGTATCGGGCGTGACCGTAATGGGGGGCATGGACATGAATTCCCCCACGTTGCACCGTGGCGGTGGTTCCGTCGTGCGGCTCGCCCGAGTTAGCCAGGGCGAGAAGTGTTTGAGTGCGTCCCGTTCCGTAAACACGCCGACGACCTTTCGATTGACATCGGTGACGACCAGATGGCGGATCCCCGACCTCACCATGGCCTCCGCAGCCCGAAGCGCGAGTGTCTCCGGAAATACCGTGCGGACGTCGCACTGCATAAGATCCTGAACGGTCAGGCCCTGCTTTGCCGTTGTCATAGTCTTTGTCATCAGTATCCCTTTCAGCCACTCGGGGGCGTCGGCAGGCGAGAAGAGCAAAGGGGTCCGCTGCCGGCCAAGTTGAGCTGCATCATGCCAACCGGCTACTTGCCCACTACACAAGGACAACGCGTTTTGAAACCGGAACACTACAGAAACAATAGCACGTAACCGGCAAGGTCACGTGCTTCTGGGTCAACGACGGAGCGCCAGCAATTCATCAATCATTTGCTGGGCAGTGGTGATCACTCGGGTGTTTCCGCGGTACATGGTCGAGGCGAGGATCAGGTCGATCAGGTTCCCGCCGATGTCGGTGTTGGAAAGCTCCACGGCCCCCGCCCGGATGGCCCCGAGCCCTTGCTGGCCGGGGTCCCCCTCCACCGGAAGCCCGGAGTTCACCCCCTCGCCGAAGAGATTTTCGCCCAGTTGCTCCAGCGCGGTGGGGTTGGCAAAACGAGCCAGCCGGATTTGTCCGAGGTTCCGGGTTATCCCGTTTGAAAAGGCGCCGTGGATCACACCGTTTTCATCGATGATGAAGTTCGTCAGCTCGCCCGGCGCGGAGCCGTCCTGACGCGACACGGCCAGGCTGCTCCTTTCCGCGGCCAACCCGGAGATGTTCGAGAAGTCGAGTTCGAAGCTTAACGGCGACGTGCTAGAGACGCCTTGCCGGTCGATCGAGACGGTCGACTCGGTGGCGGAGACGAAGTTGCCCGTTCCGTCGAACGTAAGGAGCCCGGTGCCTACGCCGATCTGGGCCCCTGAAAGGGGGTCGTTGTCCGCGGAGTCGGCGAACCAGCGGTAGGTGGTGGACGTGCTGTCGGTTGATTCCATCACGGCCGTCAGACGCACGCGCAGCGGAATGCCCAGGGAGTCATAGACGAGGAAGTGGGTCACGGCGCTTTCGCCCACCGCCGTTTGGATGGAGCCGAACGGCAGGTTCACGTTTCCCGTGCCGCTGGCAGTGGTCAGCAATAAATCCTCCGCCTTGATTTCGATGGCGTTGCCGACGCCGTTGTTGGCGGTCAGCAAAATGCGGCCGTCGCTGGTGACCATCCCTCCCGGACTGGCGCCGGAAACGGAATCCGTCGGAATGGGGTTGAACGGGTCGGTGCTGGAGTCCCGGATTCCCATTGCGTCTTCCATGAAGTCGACCAACTCCTGCACGGTGCTGGTGGCGGTAATCTCGAACTCCTTGGTTGCCGCGTCCACGCCGCCCTTCTTGCCCGTAAAATTGAGCGTCCCTTCCTCGAAGACTTGATCGTAGACCGAGCCGTCGCGGCGCAGCACGTTGGTCAACAAGGAGCCGGGGACGATCGACGGACCCTCTAGATTGATGGTCGCCCCGGTCGAGATCGTTGCGTCAGGGAGATTGTCCGTGATGGAGACGGCGCTGGTCGCGTCGGCGGTTTCGCCGACGTAGTGGAACACACTGCTGGCGGAGGAAAGGTTGCGATAGATCCGCCGCACCACCCACCCGTCGGCTGGATTCGCCGTCGGCAGGTTGTCGAGAACGACCCGTCCGTTGGGGACGATAGGGCCGCCGATCGGGCTGGGGCGGCTTTCCGTGCCGATCCCCGGACCGCCCGCGGCATCGGCAAACGTCACGTAGTAGCTGTAGGCGCTGGCGGCGAGCGTATCCACATTCAATGGCGATCGCGTCAGCAGCGTGGCGTCGTCGAGCGAGTCGGAGTAGCTGGTGGTGGGGCCCGCGGCGATCGGGAGCCCAGCCACATCGTGGAAGTCGGTTCCGCCGGCGGCGGTGCGATAGACGCGAACGAAGCTGTGCGTGCCGGCGGGGACCGGATCGCTGATCGGGATGTTGCTCAGATCAATCTGATTCTCGCCGCCGGCCAGCGTGACGGAAACCGTGTTCGAGGGCGTGCTCTCATCGAGTTCGGGAGGATTCGTGTAAGCGTCGTTGGCGTAGACGAAGCGGTACTGGTAGACCCCCGCCGCAAATCCCCCGACACCCGCGCCCGAGACCGAGACCGGGGGGACTCCGTTCACGACGAGTTGGGGGGACTGCGTGGTGGTCAGTGCCGTGGTAGGGGCCGTGTACTGGTTATCACCGAGGGCGCCGGTCTGGATTCTCTCGGCGGTATCTGCGACCTCCACACTGGGTCCGGACGGCTTCAGGAAC
>JBDRTC010000563.1:0-6965 GCA_043824335.1 Planctomycetota bacterium
TTCGCTCTTCACCGCCAGTTCCGTCGCCAACGGCTCGTAGTCGTTCACGGCGCAGGGGCTCCCCACCGCGTGGTGCAGAAGGAACTCCCCGTAGTGGCCGCGGGCAAATCGCATGTCCAACGCCTGGATGTTCTCCAAAATGGGAGTTGGAGAGGAGCCCGGGTTCTTGAAGTAAAGCGTCCATTCCACGGTGGGGAAATCGTGGTACTCGATCCCCACGCAGCGGACCACGAGGCCGGTCTTCGGGTCGGTGTAGACGATGGTCCACTCGGTTCTCGCTTCGTCCAGCCCTTTCGAGCTTCGCTCGACCTTCCAAGTCTTGAGCAACTCCGACGACGCCTGCCCGTCATAGGTAAATGAAAAGAAGGGTTCGCCGGCTTCGAACACCGCCGGTCCGCTGGGCGTGGGCAGTTCGTCCAGCCCCACCGTGCGACCGTCGGCCAGGGTGATTTTGACGTCGGCCCAGTCGGCCTGGTCGCAAGAAATCCCATCTCCGCCGTCGCCGACCTGGAGGAGGAACTCCTCGGCCCCGCCGAGGTCGACGGTTACGGGCACGGGAGGCATGCCTTCCTTGAGCACCGCAGACCGGAACGCCTCCTGCTCGCCGACAACCACGCTGAAGACCACGCTGCCGTGACCGCCTATAGTCTGCTCGTTGCTGTCGAGGCCGACCTCGGCCGCGAACGTTTTTCCCGGGCCGGGCAACCGCACCACGATCTGGCTGGGAGCATGGCAAAAAAGCCCACGGGTATAGGTCTTGCCGGCCAGTTTCAGCGGTTTGCTGAATCGGGCATTTCTCTGCACCGCGTCGAAGTTAGCGACGATCTCCAATCCCGGCCGCGCGTCCGTCTTGGGAGCCACGCCCTCGAACGCCCCCGCCACAAAGCGACGACTCTCCGCCAGTGCGTCTGCGGTTGGCGTCACGGCATGGACCGGCGCAGGCATCGACATCATGGCCAAGACCAGCACGGTCAGGACCGTTATCGCCTCAAGAGCAATCCAACCCGTTTCCATCTTCCGGCCGGTGCGAAGGTCTCTTTTCATCTCGAAATCAATCCCAAATCGGTTCAGGTCGGCATGCTTGCCCAAGTCGTGGACCAGCCCTGCCGCGCGGGCCTGTTCGGCAGCGGCGAAGGGGGCGGCGAAGGAGGCGGCCCGATCGGCGACCGCCTGCAAGTGTTGGTGGAGTAGTTCCGCTATGCCGGCTCCGTCGTCATTCGCGCTGTGGGCGAGGTAGCGGCCGGGTCGGCCAACTTGGTCGGTAACATGATCCATGGGGCTCTCCGGCGAACAGGCGACGTTGAATCAGGGTGTTGGCACGGGTCCCTTCCTGCGCACGGGCACCAGCCATCCGGAGATCCACAAGCCGCTATGGCCGAGCTGGCGCGGAGCACGTTTCGGTAAGCATTGCGATTTCCTCCCGTATTTCATTCCTGAGTCCTTCCGGCTCCCGATCGGCTGGAACCGCAATACGGGCGGGGTCGCCCCAATTCGGAGAATGCCAATCGCAGAGGTTTAGTTTAGCGCCTTGGCCGTGTGCCCACAATCGCCCGGAGCCCCCCTGGCGGGGTATGGGCGGATTGCCGACCTGGGTGTGGGTGGCGGTGGGAGGCGCGGCGAGGGCCTGTCTGCCACTTGACGCTGGTGAGGGCACGACCTGGGAGGTTTTGGTCGGCGGGAACGGCGCGGTGAAGTTCGCCAAGATCCTGCACGAAAGGGCTCGACCTTGCGGGAGCGGCCATGGGGAGTTACGGGCAGCTTCTTCAAACTCCCGAGTGACCCCCGTGCTGTCGGAAGAGTCTTTTTACTTCGCCCCATTCTTCTTCAGAGCGCGAAGCACATTCGATGAAGTCGAGAGGTGCCAGGCCGCCCTGAGTTTGGGCGTTTACATCTGCACCATATGACAGCAACAAATCGAGGACCCTCAACGCGTACTCGGAGCTTTCTGCGTTACACTGGTCGTAGCTGAAGACGGCTTCGTGCAAGGGAGTGGTACCGGATCCGTTTCTTGTATTGACTCTCGCCCCATGCTCAAGAAGTAACTCCACGAGCTTGTCGTCGACGTTGTGTACAGCCCAGTGGAGTGAAGTGCGGCCGACAGAATCTCTTTCATGGACGGAGGCGCCATGGTCAAGCAGAAGGCTTGCGGTTTCGTAGTCTCCATGGTACGCGGCGATCGGCCCCATGCGCCACAAGCTCCTCTGCGCCGGTGTCCGGTGCACAAGACGGATGGGATCATTACGGCGATCACCTGGCGGGGAAAGCACGTCCGTTTCACCCTGCAAGACGGCATGGTGACGGGGGTCTCCGCCCCGTGAAGCGCAGCCGGATGACTACCCCAAAGCGACGAAGAACTCGAAAGTCATGTGGCCCATTACCTTCGCGGCCGCACGCTCTACGCCTGCTTCAATAGCGACTAAATCGCCAACGCCCCCACAACGCCGCGGCGTTCCGGGAAACTGCTCAGCAATCGGTGATCAGCGTCGTCCGCCTTCGCCGAAGATCTTCACGGCCCGGAGGCGGTGGTCGGTGGCGAAGTAGACGTCGTCGCCCAGGATCGGACCGGCGATGCCGAACGCCCCGTTCTGGCGAACCACCTCCTCGACCGCCGGGGAAGCGGGATCGAGCCGGTAGATCGTGTGCGAGGTGAAGCCGTAGACCTTGCCGTCGGGTCCGTTTTGAAGGCCCAGGTCCAAGGGCGCTCCGTCGGGAAGGGCCAGCCGGTCGGTGAACTCGCGCGATTGCGGATCGAACACGAAAATCTCCGGGGTCTTTCCACCGTGGACCGTGCCGTAGAGCCGCCCGTCCGATCCGACCACCAGCGCGTTGAACGCCGAGATCGGGCGGTCCATCGTCCCCTCCCATGCCTTCTCCTCTGCCTTGTAGTCCCAGAGGAACAGCACCGCCTGGTCCACTTTGGCCTGGGTGCCGCTCCCGCCGGAGATGCTCGTTCCCACGGCGATCAGCCCCTCTCGCTCCAGGTGGGCCAGCGTGTAGCAGCTCCCGTCGCCGAAGATTCGGTAGTAGGCTTTCTTCTCTCCGGTGGCCGGGTCGTACGAGGAGAGCGGGCCGCCCCAGCGGCCGTAGTCGGGGATCGAGGCCAGCCACACGCGCCCCAGCGGCCCGGCCAGCGTGGATCGCGGGCGGCAGGAGATGTCGTCGATTCGGCCCAGGCCGCGGGGATTGGCGTCGGGCTCGTGCCCGAAGCGGTAGGGCTTCGCCGGGTCGTACACCGAAAGATGCGCGCTGCCGTACGCGGAGATGTAGATTTTCCCGTCCAGGCTGGCCATCGAGTAGGCCTCGCCCGAGGCGTCGGAGCACTGCCCCAGATCGACCAGCTCCTCGTCCGCCGGATTGTACCGAAACAGGTGAAGCGGCAGGATGCTGGAACCGTACACGCACCCGTCGGGACCCGCGTGCAGGCAGAAGATGTCGGTGCCGGCAGCCTCGTAGTCCAACTCGAACCGGCGGACCTCGCCCTCGGTCGGGCGGATTTCGAGCGTGCGGTAGACCTGCTCCGAGGCGTCGGCAAAGGCGTAGCTCGCGATTCCCGGGAGTTTCGCTTCGGGCGCCGCGGCGGGGACGGCGTCGACCGGAACCGCCTCGGCGCCGTCGATCCGGAAGTTGCCCAGGCTCGACGTGATGTAAAGCTTCCCGTCGGCCGCTTTCCTCAGGTCGATCGACTCTTTTCCCTTGGTCGTGATCGGCCCGACCGTTTGTTTCGCGCCAGAGTTGGGGTCCAGCACGACGACGTGCGGCCGGGTCATCCGAATCAGGCAGGCGACCGTGCCGTCGACGTTGACCAGGGGGTAGTTGTACATGTCGACGTCGTCCATCCGGCCGTACCGGGTGAACTCGCCGCTGGCCGGGTCGTAGCGGGTCAGGTCGGCCGAGCCGTAGCTGCCGATCCAGATCCGGCCCTCGGCGTCCTCGTCGATGCGGCAGGGAAACGAGGCCGCCCCGGGGTTGATGGCCCCGAGATCCTCCAGGCTCTCCTTTTGCGGATCGAAACAAAGGAGATGCCCGGCATAGGCCGCGCCCACGTAAAGCCGGCCCGAAGGGCTCATCCAGGTGGCCGTGGGGTAATTCGACCCGGGAACCTTGGAGGTGAACTGGCGGCAGTCGCCGGTCGCGGGGTCGATTTCCAGCACAAAGAGGTTGTCGGCCTGCTGTCCCATGGTCGCGTAGATGCGGGGCTCGCCGTCGCGATCATGGCCCGGGTGTAGCCGCACCCAGTTGACCGACTGCACGGGCGCGCCGATCTCCCGAATGGCCGGCTCGGCGGCGAGTGGTCCCTTTACGCCGGCCCCGGCCAAAACCATCCCCAGGGCCACAGTCAGGCCCATCCATGCCGGCAGACGCGTGGTTCGCAATCGGATGTCAGAGTGTAGGCTCATAGTCTTCCCCCTCTTTCCCGTTACACGGCCTTGAGACGAAGCACCGCGTCGCCCGAGAACGGCGCGGTGAATCGGCGACTGGCGCCGCCCTGGATTGTGCCGGCGGCTTTGGATGTGCCGTCGGTCGGGTTGACCCATTGGACGTCGAGCCGGCCCGGCGTGGCCGAAAGGTCGACGTTCACCTCCCCGCCCTTGGGCAGGTAGACCAGGTACTCGCCGCCGGCCGCGGCATGGGCCAGGCAGTAGCCGCTCGAGGCCAGGCCGTTTTGGGGCGTCATGGCCGTCAAGTCCATCTCTTGAGCCAACCGGAGCGTGTATCCCAGGCCCTTGCGGATCGGGTCCCACTTCGGGTCGAAACGGTTGCCCAGCACGAGGCCGTCGTAGGGATCCATGAAAATCGGATTGAGCCCCCTCAAAAAACTCTTCCAAACCCAGGCCTGGTTCCCGCCGATGCCCCAGAGGTGGTCGGTGTCGCTAAGGATCACCTTGCGGCCGTCGGCGGCCGGCGGATTGTCGCGGTAGCCGCCTTCGGGATTGGGCGAGATCCAGTCGGCAGGGCTGTCGAACAGCGTGCGGTTGCTGCCCGCCTTGTACTGGAACGTCATCCCGATCGGATGCCGCTTGGCCTTCTTTCTCTCGTACTCGCGGACGTAGTCGATCACGTGATACTGCCACTCGGTCGACGGCGGGTGGTTTTCGTTAGAGACTTCGTAAAGGACGTTGTCCAGGTCATTGACCGTATCGACCACCTTCCTCACATACGCTTCCTGCAAGGCCGTGACGGCCCGATTGGCCAGCGTGTGCACTTCCAGGCCCATACGATCGCCGTTGGCATCGCCGTCGATCTGGTTCACGTTATTGGCCGGGTGGAAGGGATGACTCTCCCAGGCTCCCTCGGAGAACTGCATCGCCCAGCCCTCGAAAAGCATGATCGACACGTAGATGCCCCGCTCGCCTGCCGCGATCGCCCGGGTGCGGAGGCGGTCGAAATAGTCGCCGTCGTACTTCTGGAGATCGAACCTCGGCTTGCCGTCGAGCGCCTTCCCCGGGCCGGTGCGCGCGAACGGGTGGGGAGCGACCGTGTGCTTTTCGTGGCGGTCCCCCCACTTCACGTTCCAGGTGACCGGCTCCCAGGTCCACATGCGCGCGAAGTTGTGGTTCAGGCGCACAAGAAAGTCGAGATACGCGGCGAAGTCGAAGGCCGGCGGCGGATCCCCGGGGCCGATGTCGACCACGTTCAGCCAGGTGTGCGAACCGGTCAGATAGACCGCCCTGCCGCTTTCGTCGGTGAAATAGCGGGGATTGTCGGAATCGACCCGCAGCGGACCGGCGGCAGCCACCCGGCCGCGGCCCGCCGCACCCGCTTCCGCCGCCACGGCCGGGCGACGGTTCCACCCGGAAGCAGCCAGCGATCCTCCCAGGCTTGCTCTCCCCAGGCGGCCCAAAAAATCACGTCGATCCATTTTGGCTTTCCTCCGGTTCGGTTTCCTTCCGAGCATACAGCACGTAGAAAGGCGCCAACCGCAATCCCTGCCGTCCGAGGCTGCGAATGGCCAGATTCAACACACTGCCGGCGAGCGACTTGATCCGACTCGACTCGAAGGCCCAGCAGTAACCACTCAACACGTGGGCGGCAAATCCGGCGCGAACCAGCGTCGTTTGCAGCTCTCGCGTATCCATCAAGTGCTCGGCCCAATTGCCCGTGTATGGGTCGCAAGTGTTCGTCGGGTGTTCCGGTGCTTTGGGCAATTCCGCCGACTCAAGGTACCGGTCAACACAAGCACGAATCTCGTGTTGAATCAAACCTCTGGTAGCCGTTGCCAGCCGGCTCACTTCGGAATCGGGAAGAGAAGGAGCATGCTCAGAAATGATTTTGCAGCGCAGCTTGAAGAACGCCTCGATATGGTCGCGTTCTTTCTGCCCCCACTTGCGTTTGCGGTCCTGGTATTCGACCCTTTTGTGATATCGACTAAACACCCAGTTGCTGACGGGATTGTGCTTGTTTGCCGCGGAAGCAAGGACAGCCGTCATACCTCGATTCGACAGGTGCCCCAATTTGGCCAGGTAATCGTCGATGTCGTAGATGTGCTCGATCACGCCAAAGCACGCCAGCGCATCCACGGCGTAACGATGCTCGCGACAGAACCGGATCAGCTCCTCGATGCTCCCTTCAACGTAGTGTTCCGCGCGCAGGCCGACGCACTCGGCAAGGACGGCGGCGTCCCTGCAAGACACGTCGTAGATGTCGCTGTACAAGACCTTGCCGATCCCGGATTCCTTCGCAAGCATCGCCAGAACACCGGTGCCTCCTCCGTAGTCCACGAACACGAAGTCCTCGAGCGGTCTTGCGTTGTCGGCCAACGACCACGAGAGCAAGAACGCGCATCTCTCAATCGTACCGCGGAGCTTTTGAACCTGGTTTCGGAGATAGCGTTGGTTGTACTCCGAGATGTCTAATCGTGTCGGTTCGATGTCGGCAAGCTTGTCGTAAAGGCGCCCGGCAGCCGCGTCGACCTCCGAGACAACTGCCCGATTCTTGGGAAGACGCGCAAATCGAGACTGAAATCT
>JBDRTC010000564.1:0-3428 GCA_043824335.1 Planctomycetota bacterium
CCGACGCGAACGGCTGTCGCACTGAGCAACTGGGAGTCACCATGACCGCTACTCTATTCCTTGTTGTCGGCGTCACGCTGGTCGTATCGGCGTTCTGCTCGCTCCTCGAAGCCACCCTCTATTCGACTCGCGTCGCTAGTCTCGAGGCAGCGCGCGCCGACGGGAACCATCCCGCCGCGGCTGGCCACATGTTGAAGCTCAAAAGGGACGTATCAAAGCCAACGTCGGCCATTCTGATCCTGAATACGATCGCGAACACGGCGGGCGCCACTGTGGCCGGGATGCTTGCAGCAAAAGTCTGGGGTAGCGGCGCAGTCCCGCTGTTTTCCGCTGCCCTGACCGCTGCGATTCTCTTCATGTCCGAGATCATCCCGAAAACCTTCGGCGCCGTTCATTGGCGTACCATCTGGCCACTAGCCGCGTTGCCGCTCAAGGGCTTGGTCACGGTGATGCGCCCGTTCGTCTGGGTCACAGAACACGTCTCCGCCCTCATCGTGTCACGAAGTCGCAAGGCACCGGTCACGACCGAGGCAGAAATCGTCGCCATGATCCATATGGGCGCCGGGGCTGGACAGCTCACCCGGACCGAGACGGAACTTCTCACTTCGGTGTTTCATTTCGACGATTTGGTCACCAGCGACGTCATGATACCGTGGACCAACGTCGTGCGCATCGAGGCGCAATGGTCACGCGAGCAATGCCTGGAGACCATTCGGTCGGCTGGCCACAGTCGCTACCCAGTCTGTGATGCCAGCGGTTTGGTGTTGGGAATCCTGAACGTCACCGACTATGCCACTTCGACAGACGATGCCCGCATCGACTCCATCCTGCGCCCCGCGGTCAAGGTCCCGGAGTCGCTTCCTGTCCCGGCTTTGCTGCGCGATATGCAGGCACAGCCTGCTCATGTCGCTATCGTCGTCGACGAGTACGGCAACACGACTGGTCTCGTTACGGTGGTGGATCTAATCGAAGAGATAGTGGGCGTCCTTGGAGACGAAGTGAAGCAGCGTGAGCCGGAGATGCAGCGGGAAGGGGCCAATGTCTACTTGGTGTCCGGTGTCGTTCCGATCACGCGGGTAATGCGTGATGTCGGCATCGAGTTGCCGGAGCGTCCGAATGCGCGCTCGATGTCCGGCTGGCTGGCGGCACACCTCGGTCGGCTGCCCCGGGTGGGGGACGAGGTCAGGATTGAAGGCGCCACTGTGACAGTGGAACGGGTAGTAAGTCACCGGGCGGACAGGGTGCGCGTCGTCGTCCACGACGTCCTGGACTCGTCGGAGGATCCCGAGAGCCCTGCATGACCCATTTCGCCATGCAGAAGCGACTACAGACATCGAAAGAGGAGGCTGCCCGGCTACAGGACATCTCCACCTTGAGGAACACGGGCTTGGTTGACCTGAAGTGGACCTGAAAGACAGACAAACCGTCTTGCGTGGATTCAACAGCCCCATAGCGCCAGAGATTCAAGTGGCCAGCGAGGTTATGGCAGAAGGCCTCGATCTGCATCTGGATTACCGCAACGTCATCCACCACGACTTGAGTTGGAACCCCAGTGTTCTGGAGCAACGGACTGGCAGAGTGGATCGGCTTCGCTGCCTAGCCGAAAAGGAGCAGGCGCCCATCCTTCGGGGGGACTGGCGGCGACTCGGGAGGACATGACTCGTTGCGCAACCCTCTTCCATCAAAGAGAATTCGCTGAAAATACGTACAGTTGCCGATGACCCAGCTCAGCCCTCAGAACTCTGTGTTGGTCAATTCTTCGACGATTGCTTGCCGCTCACCTTCAGTGATCCACCCTAAGTTCTGAAGGTGCCAGGTCATCATCGTCAGACCAACACCGAGGTGCCTCATTGCCTGGACCAACTCCAGTATCGTCCAAGAGTCGGAATCCTGGCCAAGAACCTCGGAGATGGCCGCCTCCGGCGCAAGGAGCATTGCTGCGAAAGCATTCGCACGACGCTCGGGCAGATATGGCGCCCATGGATTCGAGACCAGGCCCACTCCAGATTCACTGCCGTCGTACAGTAGGTGGCACAATTCGTGGGCTAGCGTCATACGCCGACCACTTGGTTTCTGGGCAAAACGCCCACGCCGATTCACCGCAATCAGGGCACGTGAAGGCGGAGTCCAGACTGAGACCCCGTCCACGCCAGGGTCGCTGAGCGACAAGTTCCGCAAGTTCACGCCAAGGCGTGGTATTAGATGCTTCTCGATGTCGTGCTCGCCCGTGAGTGGGAGATTCTCTGCGAGACCCAGGGCGTCGCGAAACTCAAGTGCGAGTTCGTAGCCCTGCTGTGTAGTCTCGGCCGGTATCGGACTACACCTGATTGGCGTGCGGAATCTCTCAAGTTCGGAATGCTCCTCGACGGGTTCCTGGTCACACAGGGAAAGGAGAGTCTGAATGTCATTCTCACTCATATCTGGCGAGGCAGACCGGAATAGGAGAACTGGAACCGGGAGGACTGCGTACAATCCGTCAGTCGGGGAGTCAGTTACTCCAAGCAGTCTGCGAACGATGGCCTCGAGGTCGACGCTTGCCGATCCAGCGAGTTGCTGAATTCGCAATGCAGTTCGCCGAACCATTTGGCCACTGGTCCAGCAGAGACGCCTCGTCTGGTGCTCAGATGACCCTAGAGAAGTCAGTTCCGCATCAAGAGCCCGAGCGCGTTCTGAGGCATCCTGCGAAGCGGACAATTCTCCCAGTATTGACCTGCACCACCCGAAAAGGACGTCTGCCACCTCACGCACGCCTATGTTTGCAGAGCCCGCTGGTTCAGTCAGCGCAATGCCACGAGGGACAGACCGCCATTCCCGATCGTCCCAAGACAACTCGATATCGTCAGTTGACCGCCTGAAATGGAGATCTGGTATCCTGAAATCAGGAAGAGCAGAGCCAAGTCCGTGGCGAGCCCACCAGTCCTCCCGTTCCCGAAGGAGCTGGTTGGTTCTTCGCTGAGTTCGAAGCGCCACAGGCAAACACGCCGCGTACCACCGAGCCGATGACGACGCGGGATACCGGGACAGGAAGGCGCTCCTCATGTAGCAACGGATCCCAGTTTGCAATCAGCCATCCGACAATAGGCAACAGTGGGCATTCTGCCACGTCCACCAGTTCACCTGATTCCACGACGCCCGATGTCAAGTTCCGCCCAGCCACCCAGATTTGAAGTGCTCCCCATGACGCACGCCGAGCTGGCTCACCCTCGGTGTCTGGGTCAGGCCTCAACTCAAAGGCGAGCGCAAAGCGCTCTCTCTCCCCAATGAGAGCAAGCGTCATTGGTCGAACTCCTGGCCCCATTTCTTCCGAAGCGCCTTCCGCCAAGTCGCGTCATCGAGCCGACCGCATTCGATTAGGCCCATCCTGGCTGCATTTGGTAGCCGGGACCAGGGGATAGGATTGTCGTGCCAACAGCCGGGTCGGTGCTGGA
>JBDRTC010000565.1:0-2902 GCA_043824335.1 Planctomycetota bacterium
CTTCCTCTTGGTCTCTCCCCCCGATCGGCCCAGCGATAACTTGAGAGCCCTGGAGAACATCTCGCGGCAACTGGGAAACGACACGTTCTGCCGGTTCCTCAAACAGTCCAAGTCCGCCGAAGACATCCAGCAATTGTTGGATGAAGCCGACGATAACCAGTTCGACTCCTGATCGCTCGACGGCCAAACGGACCGGCTCCAATGTCCCAAGCCAAAGCAACCCGAACCGTGACCGTGGCCAATCCCGATGGATTGCACGTCCGGGCGGCCTCGTTGGTTGCCAAGTTGACCGGCCGGGGAGCGGCGAAAGTGGAGTTGATCAAGGGCAATCGACGCGTCGACGCGACCAACGTGCTGCAAATCCTCTCGTTGTGCGCGTTGGAAGGGGACCAACTGCTGCTGGAAGCGACCGGCCAAGACGCCGACGCCGCGCTGGAAGCACTGGTGGAGCTGTTCGAGAACCAGTTCGACGAAGACAAATCCTCAAGACAACATAAGCACCCCGCGGGCGAGCCGAGCCGGGCCGACGCCACCCCGGACGGCAATCCCTCCCGCGGCTAATCGATTCAAGATAAACAGAAGTTACGGCGGTGATGCAGGAAACCGGCTGATCGGGACGTCGTGTCGAAGGAAGCCGCGCGCAGACAAGGAATGTCCCAGCGCCCCTTCCCGACGCTCTGCCGGCCGCAAGAGCCGTGTATCGCCGTAACGTGAAGGACTCAAATGCGGAAACTGCAAGGTATCGCCGTCTCGCCGGGCGTGGCCATCGGCGAGGTGCTGGTGATGGACAACGAGGGATTCCGCATCCCCCGGCGGTTCGTCTCGCGCGACGCCGTCGAAGACGAGTTGGAACGGCTCGACAAGGCCATCACCGCCGCCGGCGAGGAAATCGCCCGAAGCCGCGATGCCGTCTCCGAAGAATTGGGCGACAAGTACGGGGCTATCTTCGAAGCCCACCGGCAGATGCTCCAAGACACCGGGCTGCGGAGCGAACTGGATCAGATGATCCGCGACCGGCACTACTCGCCCGAGTACGCCGTCAGCCGCACGCTCCGCCGCTACGCCCAGGTCTTCCAAAGATTGGAGGGCCACGATCTGGCGGAGCGGGCGCACGATATCTTCGACATCGAGAAACGGCTCCTGCGGAACCTGCTGGGCCGCAGCCGCGAGGGGATCTCCCATCTGACCTCGCCCGTGCTGGTCCTGGCCCACAGTCTCACCCCCAGCGAAACGGCCAAGCTCGATCCCGAGTTCGTCAAGGGCTTCGTCACCGAGGTGGGCGGCCCGGGCAGCCACACGGCCATTCTCGCCGAGGCGCTGGAGATCCCGGCCGTGGTGGGAACGGGTCTTTTCTTGGCCGAGGTCTCCGGCGGAGAGCTGGCGATTATCGACGGCGACCAGGGCCTGGTGATCCTCAGCCCCGATGAGGAAACCATCGCCCGCTATCGCCACGAGGTTGAAGAGCACCGCTCGCTGGCCGCCCGGCTGTCGGAACTCCGCGACTTGCCAACGGAAACCGCCGATGGGGTTCGCGTCCTCCTTCTTGGCAACATCGAGTTCCCCCACGAGGTCGATCACTGCCTGGATCGGGGCGCCGACGGCGTCGGCCTCTACCGCACCGAGTTCCTCTATCTGGGCGCCGAAACCGAACCGGACGAGGAAGTCCACTTCGAGGCGTACTCCCGGGTCGTGAAGACGATGGCCGGCCTGCCGGTGACCATCCGCACCTTTGACCTGGGCGCCGACAAGGTTCCCCATCTGCCCGAGCCGGAGGACGAGCGTAACCCCTTCCTCGGGCTCCGCAGCATTAGGCTGGCGCTGAGGAACCTGCCGATGTTCCGCACGCAGTTGCGGGCGGCGCTTCGGGCCAGCGCGTTGGGGAAGGTGCGAATCATGTTCCCGCTGGTCTCCACGCTGCACGAATTGCGCCAAGCCAAGATGGTGCTCACCGACGTGATCGAGGATCTCGTGGAGCACCAGGTCGCGTTCGATCCCGAATTGCTCGTCGGCATGATGGTCGAGGTCCCCTCGGCCGTGATGATGATCGACCAGTTCGTCGAGGAAGTCGATTTTTTGAGCATCGGAACCAACGACCTGATCCAGTACACGCTGGCGGTCGACCGGAGCAACAAAGACGTGGTCGGGCTGTACAACGCCGCCGACCCGGCCGTGCTCAAGCTGATCCACATGACCATCCAGGCGGCCGGACGCAAGTCGATTCCGGTCAACCTGTGTGGCCAGATGAGCGGAAGCCCCACCTACACCATGTTGCTTTTGGGCATGGGCCTGCGGCGATTGAGCATGACCCCCAGCGCGATTTTCGAAGTGAAGAAGGTCTGCCGGAGCGTGACGATCGAACAGTGCGAGGCGGTGGCCCGCCGCGCCATGTCGATGGAAAACGCCCGCAACATCCAAGCTTTCCTCAAAGAAGAGCTGAGAAAGTACGTGCCGGAATTGGGCCTCTAATGGCCCGCTTCCAAGAAAACAACCGCTTTTTATTGGGTCCCCGCCGCCAACGGCAGTGGCGGGGAGGTTCGAACTGATGGTTCGACAACGAGTACGTATTCGCTTCCGCAAACAGGGAGACCTGCGTCTGGTCGGGCACCGCGACCTGGCCCGCTCGATGGAACGGCTGTTCCGTCGCGCCGGGCTGCGCCTGGGAATGAGCGAAGGGTTTCATCCCAAGCCCCGAATGAGCTTTCCCTCGGCCTTGGCCGTGGGAATCGAAGGACTCGACGAAGTGATGGAGCTGGAATTGGCCGAACATTACAGCGAAGAAGAGCTGCTCCGACGCCTCGCGTCGCAGGCTCTCTCCGGCCTGGCGTTTGAGTCGGTCGAGATCCTCCCGCCCGGAACCCGAAAAGCCCGGCTCAAGAGTGCCGTGTACCGGGCGGCGATGCCC
>JBDRTC010000566.1:0-8426 GCA_043824335.1 Planctomycetota bacterium
CCGTGCCACCCAGCCACCCGTGAAGCCCGACATACCACCTGCAAAGCCCAAAGTTCCGCCCGCCCAGACCGGCCCTCCCCCGGCCCAACACGGTGGAATCGCCCCGCCGCCTCCGCCCCCGGGTACGCCCGTGCCACCGCGTCCGGCGACGCCTCCGGCCGCCCAGCCGCCAACTCAACGGGTCCCACAGCCGCCGGTTCAGCGAACCGAACGGCCTCCGGCCCAGCCAAACCAGCCACCGCCGAGTCGGAAGCGGCCGGCAACTCCCACGCCATCAGGCACGGGCGGCCCGAAGCGGCCGGTAACTCCCGCCCCCTCACGGCCGGGCGCGCGCCCAGAGGCCCGGCGAGTCAAGCGGCCGGCTGCGCAGGAGCCGCGTCCGAGGGTGGCCCGGCCCGCGCCGCGTGCCACTGGCGTCTCGCCAGTGCCGGGAGAACACGGGCAAGATGCCCGTGCCACCCAGCCGCCCAAGCCGAGGCCCAGAGTGCGCCCGCAGGTGATTCGGCCGAAGGAGTTCGTCTGGGCATATCCGGAGGAGCCGCCCTACAATGTCGACGCCAAGCCGATGAAGAACGCCCCGGCCGTCGATTCCGAGGGCCGGATTCTCTTCTGCACGCAGGGCCGGCTGGTGGCGCTGGAGGACCAGGGCGAAGGTCCCCCCAGGATCGTTTGGGAGTACGTCACGGGAAGCCACGTGCCGGGGCCCGTGGTCGTCGCGCCCGACGGGAACATCCTCCTCCACTTGGCCGACGGGTTTCTGCACTGCGTCAGCCCCGTGGGCAAGCAGGTGTGGGCCCCGGCCCACGTGGGCGAGGCGTTGGGTTGGGCGGCCCCCGTCTGCGATGCCCGGGGAAACACCTACGTCAGCGACTACGACGGCGGCCTGATCCGCGTCGACGCCAAAGGAAAGAAGGCCCAAAGGCCCTACTTCCGCTCGCGGCGGAAGTTCGATTCGGCCGGCGTCATCCACAACGGAGTCCTTTACATCGGGGCCGAGGACGGCTACGTCTTTGCCATCGAGCTTGGCCCGGAGCGGGGCAAGAACGTCTGGGACCACGCCGCCGAGCAGGGATACACCGGCGGGTATCTCAACTCCTCGCCCGCGGTGACCGGCGACGGCGTGCTGGTCGTCGCCGCCCGCGACGAAACGCTCTTCGGCTTCGCCTCCAGCGGGGCCGCCGTCTGGGCCGCGAAGATGCCCGGGATGATGCTCGCCTCGCCGGTGATCGACCCCCACGGCCATATCTACGTGGGCGTCACTCAGGCCCAACGCGGCCAGGAGCCCCGGGGGCTGTTGGCTTGCGTCGACGGCAACTCTCACAAGATCCGCTGGCAGTACCAGGCGGCCGGTCCGGTGGAATCGACGCCCGTGGTCGGCGACGACGAGACGGTCTACTTCGGCGACGACTCCGGCACGATCCACGCCGTCGACACCCGCGGCAACGCCAAGTGGACGGCCAAAGTCGAGGCGGCCGTCCGCTCCGCCGGCGCGATCCTCGCCCCGGAGCGGCTGGCCTTTGGCCTCGACGACGACACGCTCGTCGTGCTCCGATGCTCGTCCCAAGCCCTCGCCCCGGGCGGCTGGCCCAAGATCGCCTGCACCCTCTCCCAAACCGGCATGGCCCCCTCCACCACCGCAACCTACGGTGAGGTGGCGGTCGGTACGGTTGGGACAGGGGACGAAGAATCCGAGCAAGCTGAAGCAGATGCGGCTCAGACCGAGGATGGGCAGAAGCCGGACGATCAGGCCGACGATGAGCATTCCGAGCCGTAGCTGTAGGGTGGGGCGATATCGAGGACACGGACTCGGTTCAGCTCCGGTTTGTCCCGGCGCCGATGCCTGCGGTACCAACGAGGGGTCTTCAAACCGCAACGCGGTTTTGTCACACAGCCCAGGGTTGCGTCAGCTACCCTGGGGGGAGAATCTGACAAATCATCCCGAATGAGAACCCTGAAAGGGTTCCGTCGTCGAGGAAATCCGAAGATGCCGCAATCCCTATCGAACGTGATCATCCACATGATCTATTCGACCAAGCACCGCAAACCGTTTCTCCGCGATCCCGGTCTCCGCGACCAGATGCACAAACAGCTCGGCGGTGCCTCCAAGACCCTGGACTGTCCGCCCATCCTCGTCGGCGGCACCGAGGATCACGTGCATCTTGTGGCGCGTCAGTCCAGGACGATCACCCTGGCCGATTGGATTAAGGAACTCAAACGAACGACTTCCGTATGGATCAAAGAGCGGGATCGGCGTCAGAAGGAGTTCCAACGCTTGTTGGAGCGTCACGGGATCGAATACGATGAACGATACGTTTGGAATTAGCGCGGCGCTGGGGATTGTCCGCAGCCGGAGGGCGACGGCGCGTCGGGTGGTTGCGGGAGGAGACGGAACCCTTTCAGGGTTCGTAATGGTGACGGGGCGGTCAATTGACCCAGGGTAGCTGCGCAACCCTGGGCTATGAGCCGCAACGCCTTTGGCGTTGGAGCGTCTGGGGCTAGTCAGTTGCCGCAGCAAGCTACCCCTCGGCTATCGGACCGATCCGGCCAATCGCTCGGGCGGCCGCGGCGCGGACTTGGGGGTCGGGGTCGTCGACGGCTTGGATCAGGGCGGGCCGGGCCGGCTCCGACGCGGGGCCCAAGCGACCCAATGCCCGGGCGGCGAGGACGCGAACGGAAGACTGGTCGTTCTTGAGGGCCTCGACGAGCGCGGGGACCGCCGGGGGGCCGATCCAGCCTAATGCTTCTACGGCGTAGCGCCGCACTGCTTCTTCGGCGGCGGCCAGGGCTTCTTGGACTGCGGGGATCGTGGCCGGACCGATCTGGCCGAGGGCTCTGGCGGCAGCGCGGGCGGCGTCCTGGTCGGGGTGCCCGAGCGATTCGACCATGGCCGGCACCGCCGGCTCGGCTTCAGGACCGAGTGAACCCAGGGCAACGACGGCTTTGTACGGGCCGGTGCCCGTGCCGTGTTGGGTTATGTCGACCAGCGTAGGAATCGCCCGCTCGTGGCGGTCGATCTTCCACAGGGCCGCCGCCGCATTGACGCGTACGCCGCGGTCGTCGTCGTCCAGGAGTTTCACCAGGTCTCCCACTGCCGGCTTGGCGGCCGGGCCGATGTTCCCCAGGGCCACGGGAGCATTGCGGCGGACCGAAACGTGCTTCGACTGGAGGGTCTCGATCAAGAGCGGCACGGCCGGCCCTGCGCCCGGTCCGATGCGTCCCAGGGCCCAGGCGGCCCCACCACGAACGTATTCGTACTCGTATTGGTCGGCGAGAATCCTGCCGAGCGGCTCGACGGCCTTCACGGCCTCGGGGCCGATTTGCCC
Source organism: Planctomycetota bacterium (assembly GCA_043824335.1). GTDB lineage: Bacteria > Planctomycetota > Planctomycetia > Pirellulales > Thermoguttaceae > JBDRTC01. The sequence goes on from JBDRTC010000566.1 coordinate 3,324, forward strand.
CAAAGCGTACGTGGCGAACCAGCGGGTGCGGACGTCTTCGTCGGCCAACTGGGCGATCCATTCGGAGGCGGGCTTGCCCCGATAGTCCGCGTGCGGCTGGCCGATGGCCGAAGCCGGCGCCGCCAAGAGAAGCCCGAGGAGGAAGAGTCGCCGCATGTGCTTCTCACTTGGGCGAATCGGCTGGTGGGGGGCCCTCCGGGCTTGGTCCGCCCACTGTCGAGGCCAGCACGACCTGCCGCCCGTCGATGTCGGTAAACACGCGGAAGTGGATCGTCGCCTTCTCCTGGACCTCGTTATAGAAGTCGATGTACCACATATTCATTTCGATCCCGTCAAGATCGCGGAGTAGACCGGACCTTTCTTCGCCCTTCGGAGCTTGGTCCTTATTGGCGGGATTGAGCTTCTTGTTGAGTTCGTCTCGCATGTTTTCGAACTGGTTCCTGCGGATCTCCGCCTGACCCTTGAGGGCCCTGAAGCTCGTCGGAGGCGGTTCGAGCAACTGGAGCTTGACGCTCATCGCGGCGGGCCGGGGATTCAAAGTGAGCCGGAAGACGACCCCGTCGGGCGTGTTGCCGTTGCGATCCTTGCGCGGGAAACTCAGCTCGAGCGGTTTCTTCAGCTCGGCCGGCTCCGGCGGGTCGACCGCGTGCCCTTTCCGCCCTTCGACCTGCGTAATCTCCACGCGGAGACCGCCCCCCTCCGGCAGCCATTTCACCATGGCGCTGGCGTTGACGATGCCCCGCTCCAGATCGATCGGAATCGGGTCCACCGGCTTGGGCGTGGTTAGCGCCAGGTACTTGCTCTTTCCCACGACCCGCACCTGGAGGATGCAGTTTCGCACGTAGTTTGCGGCAGACGACGGGGCGTTCTCGGCCCAACGAAACTGGAGCAAGTTTCCTTCGCGGTAGATTTTCGCCACGTCTTCCCGCGTGGGATCGCCGCTGGTGGCGGCCGTTTCCAGTTGAATGAGCCAACTGGCCTTGGCCGCATCCCTCTCGTCTTGCTGGAGCACGAAGGCTCGGTTTCTCCTCAACACGGTCTGCCCGCCCAGCAGATAAAGCTGCCACTCGACGTCCGCTTCGGTGTGGATCTTGCCGATCGTGAACGGCGCGGCCTCGGGGCCGCCCAAGCCGGTGCCCAACTCGGGGATGTCAATGGCTTCGGCCAACTCCCGCAGTGGGTCCTGCGGCTTCGGTTTCTCGGGCTCCTTCTTCTCAGGTTTCGCTTTCTCCGGCTCCGTCGGCTTGGGCTCCTTTGGCTCGGGAGCCGGCTCGGGAGGCTTGGGTTTTTCCTGCGGCTTCGCTTCGGCGGTCGCCGGCTCCGGTTGAGGCGGCTCGGCCGGCTTCTCCGTCTTGGGCTCTTCGGACGTCGGCTTTTTGGGCTCTTGCTTTTCGGCCTCCGGTTCTTGCTTCTTGGGTTTCCCCGGCGGTGACGCTTCGCCGGACTTGCCCGGGGCGCCGGGGGCAGCCTCGGGAATCGCTTGCGGGTCGAAGTCTCTCAGGTTCCCAAGATCCGGCAGATCGGGCCACTCGTCGTCGGCCTCGGGCTCCGTCGGCTCGTCTTGGGCAGATTCCCTACTCGGGCGATTCTCGGCCGAAGCGGTTTGGACACCGGGTTTCTCGTCGGGGTCTTCTCCCGGCCCGGTCAAGACAAGAATCAACCCAACGAGCAGGACGAGGGAGGCCACCCCGCCCAGTCCGGCGAACAGCCACATGCGCGGATGTTCGGCAAACGCCCCCCGCACGCGCGCCAGCGCTCCGGACGCACCGCCCGCCTTCCCGCGAGCGGACGACTTCGCGGGAGTTTCGGCAGCGATGCCCGCCACGTCAACCGGCGACTCCGGTGCGACGATCGCCTCGGCCGGCTCGGGCGGCTCGGCCATTTCCAGCACCGGCTCGCGATCGGCAAGCATGCGGCCGATCTCTTCGGCCGATGTGTACCGGTCGTCCGGGGACTTGGCCATCATTCTCGCGCAGATCTCGATCAGGTCTTCCGGGGCATCCGGCCGCAATTCGCGGATCGGCCGGGGGGATTCGGTCTGGTGTTTCAGGATCCGCTCGGGAAGCGTTCCGTCGGGGAATGGCGGGCGGCCGGTCAAGAGGAAGTAGAAGGTGCAGCCCAGCGAGTAGATGTCGACCCGATGGTCCAGATCGGGGCTTCCGAGCGCCTGCTCGGGCGCGAGATAATCAACGGTGCCCAACAAGTGCTCGTCTTTTTCCGAGGCCCCTCCTCTTCCACGGCCGGTCAGCCGGGCCATGCCCATGTCGAGGATTTTGACCACCTCCTGCCCGTTGACCAGCAGGTTGGCCGGCTTGATGTCGCAATGGATCATCTCGCGGCCGTGGGCGTGGGCCAGGCCGTCGGCCGTCTGACGGACGTAGTCCGCCGCCCGGTCGAACTCCAGGGGGCCGTCGGCCTCCACCGTTCGCTGCAAATCCCGCCCCTCCACGTACTCCATCACCATGTAATAGCGGTCGCCCTCGCTGTCGACGCTGTACGGATGGACGATGTTGGGGTGGTCCAACGCCGCGATCGCCCGGGCTTCGGTCAAAAACTGCTTGAGAGAGACGGGGTCTTGCGCCAAGTGTTTGGCGATGATCTTCAGGGCGACGGAGCGGCCCATCGTAGTGTGCTCGGCCAGGAAGACCCGCCCCATGCCGCCGCTGCCCAATAGATCGAGCAGCTTGTACTTGCCCACAAGAAAAACGCTTCGTCCGGCCAGCAATTGGTTGGCCTGCCAGAGCGTGAGCATTTCGTGCCGGACCAACGACCTGGCCAGCTTCTTGACGTCGTCGGTCTGTCCGGCCGCGGCCTGCACCTGGGCAAGCTGCTTAGAATCGAGTAGCTGGCTCTTCGCCAGGAGTTGGAGAAAGGATTCCGTTGTGGTGACGGCCATGGCCGAGCCTGCCAGCCCGTGAAAACGGCAAGATGGGACGAACGTTTCCTCTGCAGAGTCTACCAGCAACGGGAGCGGTTTGCAAACTATCGGCCCGCCAGCTGCCCGGCTTACCAATAGTGCCGTCCGGGGCGCCACGGCCAGTAGGCCATGCGGCTGCCGCCGAAACGGACCTCCACGCCACCGGTGAGGGAAACGTAATGCACCGTGTTGAGAGTGTCGCCGAAACCGATGTTGTCGGCGCATTCCAGGCGCAAGGCCGCCCAGTCGTTACAGCGGTATTTCACGCCGACCGCCACGGGCATGGCAAACGTGGTTTCGTCGTAGCGGGTCGACAGCCGGTCGATAAACCGGACCCCGGCGGTCCCCAGGCCCGCCATTAGGTAGGGCCGCCACGCTGCGTCGCCCCAGGGATAGTAGAGGAGGCTCACGTCCCACAGGCCGACGGTGGCGTCGCGTCGCCGGTCGAACCGGTTTCGAAAGGGGTCGTCGGCCGCAAAGCCCTTTTCGTCGTCCGCAGCCTGTTGGGCGTTCCGGGCTCGCAGGCTGTCGTCGAGGGACACGTTGCCGAAGGAGAACCGCATTTCGCAGCCCCAGTAGTGGTCGTAGTCCCAGCCAAGACGGTATCCGCCAAAAAAACCCCGGTTGCCACCCACCCAATCATCGATCAACGGGCCTCCCTGCACCATGCCCACGAACCACCCGGCGCTAAACGGTCGGTAACGCCAGCTCTCACGCAGCAGTGGCTGCCCGACGCCCCGATGACGGCCCGCGGGCGGAGCAAACAGGCTTCCCAGGTGGCCACCCAGCAGGTGGCCCGGCTGATGCCGGAGAGACCCGAGCGGTTCGGAATTCGGCAGGCTCTCCGCAAGCGACGATTCGATGGTAAAGCCGGGATCTGCCGCGTCGTCGAGCAGTTGTCCGGTTGCCGTGGGCGCCCGGAAAGCCGTTACCAGAAGCACCAGCCCAATGGCCACACCTCGGCCTGGCAACCAAGGCTCGCCTTTGATGAAGGCACCGTTCGCTGGGACAGAGATGCGATCGCAGTCGCCGATCATCGCTCCGGCCGCTGTTGAGACACGGGATCGCGAGACCATCGTCCCCGGGTAAGCTCGGACCGATCGCCTCGAGCAGATCAAAAGGTGCAGACGAGACCCACGCAGGCCATTCCGGGTGGCCCCGAAAAAGCAGGAGGCGGGGATTATCCCGAAGTGCCCCTTGGCTGTCAATGCAAACCGGCGGGGTGCTCGCAAGGGCGAACCATGGCTGATGCTCTATTCCGCGACGGACGACCACCCCTCTCTAGCGGGACGGCTTTCGGTGCGACATACACGTCGGATGCGGTGCCCCAACTCATCGCAACCCAATACCTGCTGGTGGATTGCGTTGACAATCGGCTATCGAACGAGTAGGCTGAAACTTGGGCCTTTAGCCCGTTAGCGGTGTCGGATTGTGCGCCGTGTTTCCTATCTTGTTCACCCCTGTTCATCTCACCCAGCCCACCTGAGCGGGTATTCGCAACGGCATTTACGGGGAGCCTTCCATGGCCGCCAAGAAGAAACGCGACTACATCGAAATCCTCATCAGCCGAGGAGTGATCAGCCCGGAGCAGTTGACCGAGGCCCAAGAAATGTCGGAGCACGCCGGCATGAGACTCCCCGATGCGCTGGCCCGACTGGGATACGCGAGCGGCGAAGAAGTGATGCGTGCGGTTGCCGAGGAGCACGGGCTGGACTTCGTGTCGCTCAGCGACGTGGTGGTTCCGCCATCGGTGTTGGAGTTGGTCCCCGAGTCGGTCGCGCGTGAAAACGTGATCCTACCGATGGCCGAAGAGGACGGTGCGCTGAAGGTGATCATCAGCGACCCGAACGACATGGACACCTTTGAAAAACTCCGCTTCATCCTCAACCGAAGGATTGAGCCGGTGCTGGCCCCCCGGGACTCGATCCTCGAGGCGATCAACCGTCACTACGGGCAAAGGGTGGCCGAGAGTGCCGACTCGATGCTCCAGGAATTCACGGACACCGCCATCGACTTCACCGAGACCGACGACGTTCGGCCTGGCACCGAGACGGTCGACGAGAGCAGCGCACCGATCGTCCGGCTTGTCCAGTTGATGCTTAACGAAGCGGTGCAGCTTCGGGCTTCGGATATTCACATTGAGCCCTTCGAGGACCGGATTCGGGTTCGCTACCGGATCGACGGCA
>JBDRTC010000567.1:0-4404 GCA_043824335.1 Planctomycetota bacterium
GACCGGTATTCCTCGCGCAAACAGGAGGCCGGCATCGTGATCCAGCCGCTCCAAGGAAGCCGCGACGTGTTCGCCACGTAGAGCCCTTCCCCTTCGCCGGCCAATCGCGTTCGCACCCGGTCGGACAAGAGCAGCTTCGCCATGGCCATGGGACGGTAGGCCAACCGGGCCTTCTCGTTGTATTCCCCTTGCGTTTGGAGGCTGTCGGGAAGGGCCACGCTGTTGCTGGAGCCCCAGGTGTGCTCGTCGAACAGGCACAAGTCTTTCAGGATCTCATCGAGGACCGTTCGCTCTTTCTCGTCCAGCGCCCCCCAGACCGGCGCCTCGGCGGCGGCGGCCAAGCGTTTGGCCAGCCGGCTTGCGGCCACCTCGCGAGGTCCGCTGGCGACGCCGTTCGCCCACCAATCGGTCCATTCGCCCTCGTGCTCGGGGATCTCGTCGCCGATCTCCTCCTCCAATCGTTTCATGGCCGTGGAAACGGTCGTCAGTCGCAACGTCGGCTTCAGATCCAGCCGGTTCCACGCGGCCACGAAATCGGCCAAGGGCGGGAACGGGGGATCGTTGTCCATCCGCCATTCGTTGGTGACGGAGAGCAAGAGCGACGGGTAAGCGTACCCCTGGGCTTCGAGCCCGCGAACCTGCTCGACGAGCCGGCGGTGTGCTTCTCGCACCGACGCTTCATCGGTCTTGAGAAACTCCCCTGGTCTGGCCGGCCGATACCGGGTGTCGGTAGCCTGCGGCACGGGGCCACGGCGCCAGGAGCGCGGCTCGAAGAAGTAGAAGCCTCGGGGATAGGAGAAGCCGATCCACACGAGCAGCTTCCGCCCGTCGGGCATCTTCCACCAGAAGGCCGACGGACGCTGGAAGGGAGGACCGCCGCTATCGGAATTGATCCCGGTGAACAGGTAGCGGACCCCGCGGTCCAAGAGCGACACGGCTCCGGCCCGGGGGAAGCCGTTCACGTCGTTCTGGAGGGCGGCCTTGGGCTCGACCTCGCGCCAAAGCTCTTCGGGGAGCCAATGGAGCATGGTATGCCATTGCCGCCGGTTCAAGGTGGGCGTTTGGTTCAGCGGCAGGGCGGAGATTTCCAACTGGCCCGACCGGACCGCTTTCAAGAAGTCGCCCCGGCGCTCGGCCGTGGCCGTCTCCCACCAATCGCTCACCGCAACCGTGGTTTCCGCCGTCCAGCAGAACCGGCCCGTTTCCGGGCGGTCGGAAGTTGCCAGCGCCGCGTCGAGGGCGACGTCGAGATAGCGCCGCTGCAATTCCCGGCAGACCACGGGGTGATCGGTGAATCCGTAGTCGGTGTGCGAGAAATGGACCAGATCGACGTGCCGGACCACGGCCGGCGCCTCCTGCTGCCGGTCGTCCTCCGCGGCCCCCGCCTCGCGCGGGGAGGGCCCAATTATCGCGGAAAGAGTTGCGACGAGGAGGAAGGCGGCACGGAAAGGCCGGTCAACGAGGACCAGCACGAGCGAAATCCTGGTACGTCTCATGGGATTTGTCCTGATCGGATCCCAGCCCCCCGGGCGGCCCTTTGCCGTCCGGCTGTTTCAACCTTCTGCTCACTTCACCCGGCCCGACGGAACGATTATAACTTCTCTCAGGCACGGAACCACCTGGGAGAACGCGATGAACGGGGTTTTCCCGGCAGCAACCGTGAGCCTCGTTTGGGCAAATGACTCCCCTTGCACCGCCTGGTCTGTTTTCCGGAGGTTGAAATCCATGATCGCTCGCAGCGCGTCGGTTGGCTTTGTCGGAATGAGGTTACCGCTCGTTGTCCTCACGAGCGCACTGTTGGTCCCGTCGTTTGGCGTCGGCGCCGAAACTCCCGGCCAGACGCCCGAGACGAAAGAGAAGCACACCTTCTGGTTCATCCCTCACACCCACTGGGAAGGAGCCGTCTTCAAGACCCGCGAACAGTACCTTGAGATGGGATTGCCCCATATCCTCAGGGCGATCAATCTGCTCAAGCAGCGGCCCGATTACCGATTCGTGCTCGACCAGGCGTGCTACGTGAAGCCGTTCTTGGAGCGGTATCCCGAGGAGGAGGCCGCGCTGCGCCAGATGGTGGCCGAGGGGCGGCTCCAAATCGTCAGCGGCATGGACGTGATGGCCGACGTCAACATGCCCTGCGGCGAGTCGTTCGTCCGGCAGGTGCTCTACGGCAAAGGGTATTACCGCCGGAAGCTGGGGGTCGACGTGACCGTCGGCTGGCAACTCGACACGTTCGGGCATCACGCCCAGATGCCGCAACTTTTGAAGCAGGCGGGCTACGAGTCGTTTTGGTTCTTTCGCGGCGTATCGAGCTGGGAGGTGCCGTCGGAGTTCCTCTGGCAAGGCCTCGACGGCACCCAAATCCCCGCCTTCTGGCTCCCTCACGGCTACGCGGTCACGTACAGCTCGCCCAAGACACTGCCGGAGTTTACGCAGTTTTTCAAGGACCGGTTTCAAGGGCTCGATCCCTTCTCCCGCGGAACGGACCGGGTGGGATTGGCCGGGGCCGACGTCTGCGTGCCGGAAGAGCACGTGCCGGCGCTGGTCGAGGCGTTCAACAACCAGCCGGACGCCCCGTACACCCTCCGAATCGGCGTGCCCACCGATTTCGAGGCCGTTGTCGCGCGGCGCGCGGATCGGCCGGTGATCTCCGGAGAACTCAACCCCATCTTTCAGGGTGCGTACAGCAGCCGCATCGAGTTGAAACAGTGGACGCGAAGCCTGGAAACGCTGCTGTTGACCGCGGAAAAGCTCGGAGTGATCTCCAGCTTGCTGGGAAGGCCGAGGGACATGCAGCCGATCTGGGCCGCCTGGGAGCCGGTGCTTTTCAACCAGGCCCACGATCTGGCCTCCGGCGTGATGACCGACCACGTCTACGACGACACGATCCAGAGCTACCATTTTGCCAAACGCCTCGGCGACGAGCTGGTGGAGGCCCGGCTGCGGACCCTGCTGGCGAAAATCGACACGCGAGGCGAAGGAATTCCGCTCGTGGTGTTCAACGGGCTGGGCAGTCCGCGCACCGACGTGGCCGAAGTCAAGCTCGGTTTCTCGCAGCCGGGGGTCTTGGGCCTGAAGCTGCTCGACCCCGCCGGAAGCGCGGTTCCGGCTCAGCTTCTCGACGGCGAGCGGTACGGCGACGGTGGGCTGAGAGTCGCCCGGATCCTCTTCCTGGCCCGCGACGTCCCGGCCATGGGTTATTCGGTCTACCGGGCCGTGCCGCTGGCGTCCGCGGAGCAGTCTTCGCTCGGTGAGGGGAAGGCGATCGAGGCCGACGCGATCGAAAACGAGTGGTGCCGCCTGACCTTCGATTGCGCGACCGGCGCGATGACGAGCCTGGTGGTCAAGCCGGGAGACTGGGAGCTGCTCAGCGGGCCGGCCAACGTGGTCACCTGCCAGCACGACGCCGGCGACCTCTGGGAGCTGTACAAGCCGTTGGACGGCGGCAGCCGAATCGCCATGAAGGACCGCCAGCCGGTCCCCCAGCCCGGCGAGACGAAATTCAGCAATCTCTTTTCCGGAGAGCCCGGCTCGCTCGTTACCGGGCCGGTATTCTCTCAGTATGAGGTAACCCATCCGTTCGGCGAGAAGGGCGAGTTCGCCACCCGGGTGCGGCTTTACGCGGGATTGCGTCGCATCGACGTTCACACGGAGATCGTCAACCACGAAAAGCACGTGCGTTACCAGGCCCTCTTCCCCACCACGATCGAGGGCGGCCGGAGCGTGCACGAGATTCCCTTTGGGGCCAGCGAACGGCCCGAGGGGATCGAGTTCCCGGCGCAGAATTGGGTCGACTACGGCAACGACCAACGAGGGCTCACGCTCTTGAACCGGGGCCTGCCGGGCAACGTCGTCACCGACGGCACCATGATGCTCTCTCTGGCCAGGGCGACGCGGATCGTGGCCTACGGCTTCGGCGGCGGATACGAGCCGGGGATGACGTCCGATACCGGCTACGAGTTGGGCAAGCGTCTGACGTTCGACTACGCCCTGGTTCCCCGCACCGGCCCGTGGCGTGAAGCCGGCCCGTGGCGGCAAGGGCTCCAGTTGAATTATCCGCTCGTTGTCCGCAAGGCGGCTTCCCACGAAGGGGCGCTCCCCGGCCGCTGGGGGCTGCTGGAGACGTCCCACGCGAACGTGGTGCTCTCGGCGCTTAAGCCTGGCCACGAAGGAACGGCGATTCTTAGAGTGTACGAGGCGGCCGGTCAGCCCGCGCCGGCGGTGACGATCAAGTTCCACGCCGAGATCGCCTCGGCCTCGGAGGCCAACCTCATGGAAGACCCGGGGCGCAAATTGGAGGTCACCGACAATACCCTGAAATTCGATCTCGGGCCCTTCGAGATCAAGACGTTCCAACTCAAGCTCCAGCCGGCACTCTAAGCAGGTTATTCGATTGATCAAATGAAT
>JBDRTC010000568.1:0-2779 GCA_043824335.1 Planctomycetota bacterium
CTTTGGTTGCCGTCATTGTGGATTCAGCGCATCGGGGTTAGCACACAGGTCGCATCTGGCCGCATCAAGCTTCTGCTGCCCGTCAAGCAGGTCATGAAAACACTGAGCGACCTTGGAAACGAGATAGCAAAGCGGATTCAGGTCCTTGATGACGCAAGGGCCAAGAGTGCCGTGAGTTCCTGGAGGAAGAGAGACTCTTTGTCGCCTATCCAGTTTCTGGGCGCATCGACGGGCCTGAACAGGGCACGGCTGGATGCAATTCTGGAAGGAGGAGAGGTTGCGGACGTTTTTGAACTCCGAAGGGACCTGGAGCCGAATGATCTCACGGCCGTGGCTCGGATGGCGGGACGTGCGCCGGCCCCCGCAGAGACGAGAAAGTTGATCGACCTGATCCGCATGGAAGAAAAAGGGGACATGAGCCGCCTGGATGCTCTGTCACGAAAGGCTTCCCGAGCACTCCGCTCACAAAAGCCTTTTGACCAGGGCAGCGAAATCGCCCGTTGGTTCAGGGGCGAGATATTGGGTATTGACGGTGGCGAGCGAGTGGATCCAGCCGCTGAACTGGAAAAGCTCCGGGTTCGAATCAAGAACGCCGAGCTTTCCTCGCACGTGGATGCGGTGAGCATTTGGGACAAAAAGCGCGGACCGGTGGTGTTTTTCAACACGAAGGGAAAGCACTCACAGGGCAATGCGGGACCCCGGGCAACTCTGGCGCATGAACTGTGCCACATGTTGCTGGACCGTGACGGTGCCTTGCCCTTTGCGGAGGTGATGGGAGGGAGCCTTCCTCGCCACATTGAGGCGCGAGCGCGCGCATTTGCCGCGGAACTGCTGCTCCCCAAGGACATCGCTGGCGCTGCTTTCACCGAAGGAAAGGATCCCAAAACAGTCGTGAGACGCCTTCGTGAAAAGTATGCTGTCAGCAAAGAGATTGTCGCCTGGCAGGCTAAGAATTCCGAACAACACCTTGGCGCGGATGTTGAGGCTTTCCTGCGAACCCTGGTGAGCTATCCGGAACGATTCTAGACCCCAGCGTTGCAAAAACTTGGAGGCCTGACGAGCTGAACGTGAATCCAGATCCAGCTCTCCTCATATAGACCGCCGATAGGGCCCGCAGGAGGGGCTTGAAAATGCCGCAGATGATCCGAGTGGTTGTGATCGTGGTGCTGCTGACACAGGCTGCATCTGCCTGGATCGGCTGAAGAACGGAAACCATACGATACGATGCAACCGGTATTTCGCCAGCCAGCCCCCTCGCGCTCAGCGGACCGCTTCGATTGCGGCCATGTAATTGTGGATGTCCCGCTCGACAGCCTCGTTGCGGCTCATCGTCAGCGTCAGTTCGCCGCCAGGCCGGGCCAGCCTCCCCGCGCGCAAGAGGATCTCCTGGCGCAAGGTCGCCAGCTTCCTGAACGGCCACCACGCCGCTCGTTTCTCCGTCGTCTTGCGGCTGGGCGGCTCGGCGATCATCTGAAGCTCGCGAGTCAGGTTGTGGGCCAGGGCCGAAGTGCACATGAACAGCTGGTTGGCCGCCTGCCTGCGGAAGGGAATGTAGTCGAACTGCGCCCCCTGAAGTTGCTTCCGCGAAGCGGTCCCGCGAATTCTGCGGGGCAACTCGCCGATGATCCCCTCTTGCGATCCGCGCCCGTTGTGGAACATGAGCACCTTCTTGGCCGACAAGGCCTTGTTGGTCACGATGACCTTGTACTCGTGCTCGTGATCCTGGGGTACGCACAGCTCGAGCTGCACCGGGCCCTTCCGCTGCACGGCGACCTTCTGCCGGATGAACACGAACCGGTACGCGCAGTCCCAGCAACTTCTGGTCGAAGAAGGCGCCGTCGAAACGGCACTCGATCTGCAAGCCACGGGCGAGTTCCTTGAGACCGGCGATGTTCTCCAGGATGAACCGGATGGCGCCGTTGGAGTCGTGGACGTTGCCAGACCGAAAGAGCATGTCGGCCACCTGGCCGGTCTGGGCGCAGGTGCACGGCAAAGGGTAGTAGCTGCGGGCGCCCTTTCGCTGCTTGCAGTAGCCGACCGCGGTGCCCTCGACGAACCGGCCGCGGGTCCACAGGACCGAGCCGTCGAAGTCGATCGTCAGCCTGCTGAAGCCCTGCTTGACGATGCGCTCGTAGAAGATCTCCTCGATCAGCGCCATGAAGGCGATGGCGCCGCTGTAGGACGTCAGCTTCCGGTCGTCGAAGCGGGGGGTTGGGACCTTGTTGAAACGGCCGTGGATTTGTGCTCTGCTGGACTTCACTGTTCGTGGCCTCCAGGAAGTTCGGTTTGGTTTTTGCCAAAATCCCGCATCGCACGGCCTGGAGGGCCTTTTCGAGCTTTGTCACCCAGCAAATCTCTGGATCTTGTGCAACTGGCGGGGAAACCGAGTGTGCGGGGGTCGGGTTTGAACAACGACGACCATCCCGCGGCGATACGGGAGTCGGATGCCGGAGCGATCCGGCCCTCTCGGGGTGTAGTCTTTGAATCCGAAACAAGGAGTAGAGGATGGGCACCACCGGAAAGAAGCGAAGGTACGAGCCATGGGTGGAGAAGCACAAGCGGCCTTTAGGGTTCGGCTCTTTGTGTCCTGACGAAATGACGGGTGAAGAAGCGCAGGAACTTCTTGACCGTGCTTTGTCAATGGACGATCAACACGGTAGTGCGCTGTTGGCGGCCAAGGGTGAATGGCTGTTTGTCGCCAGACCCACCCGAATCGAGGATGAAATTTGGCATGGCTATCCCGTACCGGGCGCCGAAGTCGGTGAGGACAAGTTGAAGG
>JBDRTC010000569.1:0-2482 GCA_043824335.1 Planctomycetota bacterium
GTCGCTCGCGGCGTTTCTGCCCGAGCTTGTCGTCTGCGCGACGATCATCGCGCTTCTCATGGTGCGGATGGTTGCGTCGGGGTGGAAAAACAGCGGCTTTTACGTCACGCTCATCGGATCGGCCGCGGCTTTGTACCTCGCCCTGGCTCCCGATGGCGTGAACAAGCCGGTCGAGATTTTCACCGGGATGCTGGTTTACGACACGTTCGGCGTCTACGTGCGGGGGCTTTTGCTGCTCTTCGTGGTTCTGTTTACCATCTTCACGCAGGTGACGGGAATCCCGTCCCGGGATTCGGCGGGCGAGTTCTACCTGCTCATCCTGGGGGCCGTGCTGGGCATGTGCCTGATGGTTTCGGCCAACCACATGCTGATCGTCTTCCTGGGGATCGAGATGGCCAGCGTGCCGTCGTACGTCCTGGCCGGGTTTCTCAAGCATCGTCGCTCAAGCGGCGAGGCCGCTTTGAAATATGCCGTCTTTGGGGCGGGCGCCGCCGGCGTGATGCTCTACGGAATCAGTCTGCTGGTGGGCATGCTGGGCTCGGCACATTTGCCCACTATGGCCGTGCAGTTGGCCGAGCTGCTCCAAAACAACCCGGGCGGCGAGCAGACCATGGTCCTCCTCCTGGGCGGGCTGATGGTGATGGTCGGGCTGGCGTTCAAGCTCTCCGCCGTGCCCTTCCACTTCTGGGCCCCCGACGTGTTCGAGGGGGCCACTGCCGAAGTTGCCGCCTTTCTCTCCATCGCCTCCAAGGCCGCCGCTCTGGCCCTGCTGGTCCGCCTCGCGCTGGCGTTCAGTTACGTGGATTCCGGCGTCCACTCCCTGGAACCCGCCCGGCAGTACATCGTCGGGCTGATCGGGCTCTTGGCGGTCGTCACCTGCACGTTCGGCAACCTGGCCGCCTATGGGCAGACGAACATGAAACGTCTGCTGGCCTATTCCACGATTGCCCACGCCGGCTACATGATGATGCCGGTGGCCGCCGCCGTGGCCCTGATCGGCGCCGGCGACCGGGGCCCAATCAAGGCCCAGACGGCGATTGCCGCGTTGGCCTTCTACATCGCCATCTACCTGTTCATGAACCTGGGGGCGTTCGCCGCGGTCGCCTTTCTGCGAAACGTGCTCAAGAGCGAACAGATCGACGACTACGCCGGGCTCGTGCGCCGCTCGCCGGGCCTGACCGTTTGCCTGGCACTCATCCTGTTCAGCCTGTTGGGCTTGCCGCCCCTGGCGGGATTCGCCGCCAAGTTCAGCATCTTCTACGCCTTGTTCGATGCCCGGCTCTTGGGCCTGTTGGCGATCGGAGTTCTCAACACCGTGCTGAGCCTGTTCTATTACCTCCGGGTGGTGAAGGTGATGACGTTCGATCCGGAGCCCGAGGGCCGTCCGGCCACCGCCCGAATCCCGCTCTGGTCGGCGGCGGGCGCCTTCTGCCTGGCCGTCACGCTGCCCGTGGTGATCCTGGGAATCTACTGGAACTTCCTCTTCGAGTGGGCGAAGATCGCGGCCTCGACGTTGCTGTTCTGAGGGCATGTCCTACCTCGACACCCACGCCCATCTCGACGCCGCGGAGTTCGACGCCGATCGCGACCAAGTGATCGCCCGGGCCGAGGAGGCGGGGATCGAGGCCATCCTCTGCCCGGGAATCACCGCCGAATCGAGCCGAGCGGCCGTCCGGTTGGCCCAGACGAACGAGGTCGTCTTTGCGGCGGTGGGCATCCAACCGAACTACGCGGCCGGGGCCGCTGCGGACGATTGGGACCGAGTGGTGGAGTTGGCCAAGCATCCTCGCGTAATTGCCGTGGGTGAAACGGGCCTGGACCGCCATTGGGATTTCACGCCGATGGAAGTCCAGCGGGAGTTTTTTGACCGGCATCTCCGACTGGCCCAAGAAAACGGCCTGCCGCTGGTGATCCACTGCCGGGAGGCCGAGGCCGATCTCTTGCCGATGCTCCGAGAGGCGGCCACCCGAGGGCCGCTCGGCGGGGTGCTGCACGCGTTTGGCAGTGAAGCCCCGTTGGCCGAAGCGTGCCTTGATTTGGGTCTTTACGTCAGCTTCGCCGGAGCGGTGACGTACAAGAACCGCAAGTTCGACCCGCTCCGCGCGGTGGCCGCGCAGGTCCCCGACGATCGTCTCCTGATCGAAACCGACAGCCCTTATCTGGTTCCGCATCCGCTGCGCGGACGCCAGAAGCGGAACGAGCCGGCGCACGTGGTTCATACGGCCCGATGTCTGGCCGAGCTTCGCGGGCAGGGCGTGGAGGAGTTGGCCGCCCAAACGACCGCCAACGCCCGGCGGCTCTTCCGGCTTCCCTGACAGCCCATCAGAAAAGTAGTTCCTCGGCAATTTGGGTGCCACTGCTGGCTTGCCCAGCAGTGATTTTCCGGAGAACTTGTACGGCACTGCTGGGCAAGCCAGCAGTGGCACCCTTTTTCAACGGGCTGCTGAGCCCGCTCCGGACGTGGCCACCCGCGCGAGGGCTC
>JBDRTC010000570.1:0-3405 GCA_043824335.1 Planctomycetota bacterium
GTATCATGTTCGTTGCTATCGCGGGTCTACGCCTTTCTCTACCGTGCCAGCCATGTCAGCAGCACATGATGCATCTGGGCACTTCTCCACGGGCTTATGGCAGGCGGGACATTTAGGGTGGTTCTTTGGGCGTCGTTCGTAGCACTGCACTTGAATTCCCGGCTGGATGTCAAGCCAACTTGTGGCCCAATTCCGGTACTTCCGCCCCTCTTCTGTTTTTCCGTTGTAGGACGTGAAGACGATCATGCCCTCATAGGAGTAGTCCGTCACACCAACAAGCGACGCCGACTCCTGAACGAGTCTTGTGGGGAGGAGTCGCCAGTCAATCCTAAAACGCGAGTCGCCGATTCGCTCGTTCAGCGTGAGCTGAAAGTTCCAAAAGTCAACGAAGACCCGGAACCTAGTTTTTGACGACACCGGAGGTGCGGACGTGGAAGCCGTTGACACAGGAAAGCCCTCCCAGAGCGCGGTTAGCTCAAGAAAAGAATACAGGGGACTTGCGACAACGCAAGTCCCCTGGGGCTTTCATGATCGGTGGTAACCTACGGTATTACACCTTCGGACCCACCGATGGGCTCAATTGCGTTTAACTCTACACTGTAGATCGTCTCGGGGCAACAAGGTTCTTGCTATTTTGTCGAAAATTCCGCAAGCTGTTGCCTGCAAACGGTTTACAGAAAATGCTCTCGAACAAGTTGGTCGACGCGGTAGATTTCTCTGAAATCTACCGCGTCGAGCGTTGCTCGTCAATGGCAGCCCGCTACGGCACACCATTTGCTACACTCAGCCTAATCAGATTTGGTTTGGGAATCAACCGTCCGAACGGTTTTTTGTCCGCCCACAATTCTGCGGTGGACACTTTGTTCGTAGCGTTCTTTCCGGAAAAGCGGGGGCTGTCCGAGAGCCCGAACCCCGGTGCGCCACACGCTTAGGACACTACCCTGAAGCACCCAGATGCCCCTCGGCGGATGGGGGCCAGCAACGTACTTCTAGTGCCCCAGAACCTTACCTAATTCGCTGGCCCATTTTCAATACCGAATTCCCGTGCTCAGAAACCACTTCCAAGCGTTATCGTCGCCCGAAGAAAGCGTAGTTTTCGCCACTTATCCCTAAGGTTCGCCCCAATCTCTGCGATCACGCGCGGGCGGGGCTTCCTTTCGGACTTCGCGCCAAGGGAATAGAATGGCAGCGTTTCGGCATCTCTTGAAAATCAGCCGTGTAGGACGCCGACTATGTTTTCCGGCATTGTGGAAGCGTTGGGCCGCGTGGCGGAGATTCGCGAAGAGCCGCCCGGCTGTCGTCTGGTTATCGGCGAACACAGGATCGCTCGCGAGACCTCCGTTGCCGAGAGCATCTCTGTGAACGGCTGCTGCCTGACGGTGGTCGACACGGACGACGACACCATGGCCTTCCAGGCCGGCCCGGAAACCCTTGCCCGCACCAATCTGGGCGATCTTAAGAAGGACAGCCCGGTAAACCTGGAGCGGGCCCTGGCCATGGGGGATCGGCTCGGAGGCCATTTTGTCAGCGGGCACATCGACGGCACGGGCACGCTGTTGGAGCGGCACGACCATGGGGAATGGTCCGACTTCTGGTTCGGGCTACCCCGGCAATTGAGCCGGCAGATGGCCTCGAAGGGCTCGATCGCCGTGGACGGCGTCAGCCTGACGATCGTCGACAGCGAGCCGGATCGCTTCAGCGTAGCCCTGATCCCGTACACGCTGGCCGTCACCACGCTCGGCAGCCTCGCCGTGGGCGACAAGGTCAACCTGGAAACCGATCTCTTGGCCAAGTACGTCGAGCGACTGGTCGAAGCGAAGCACTGGGATTAACAGCCCACCCAAGAAGACGAAAGGAACATCATCCTCATGGGCGTGCACACGAACATGTGCGTGCTGGGCCGGCCGTTCGGCATCCGCGCGATGGCGCGGCTGGGCCGGAACGTGGTGCTCGTGCGCGATCTGACCGACGCCATGTACGACCCGCGCCAGCCGCCGCACGTCAGTCACGCCCGCGGCACGGAACTGGTGATCGAGCACATCGAGAAGCACTGGTGTCCGTCGATCCTCTCGGAGGATCTCATCGAGGTCGTGCCCGGATCGGCAGGGCCGTAGCGATCGAGGCCAGCTTCCGTCACCCGACGCGCTGTGTCTGACCGCTCTTTGCGGCCTCGTAGGCTGCGAAGACATTGGCCAGCGCGTCGAGGCTCTCGACCGCGGTGATCGGCGGATCCTGGAGCCCGGCGCATGCGCGAAACGCCGCCCGGACAAAAGGCGGGTAGCCGGTGGGGCCTTTCGGACTTTCGAACTCTTGAACCTGCGAAGCTCTCTCGCCCTTGGTGCCGCACCAGGTGAGAGGAACGGCCGCCAGAAGGTCGAGGTGCATCCAGCCCGAAGAGCCCCAGATCTTGATGTGCTCGTGATACCCCCGGTCGAGATAGTATCCCGACGTGTGCGTGCCGAGCGTGCCGTTGTCGAAGCGCATGGTCAGGGCGGCCGAATCTTCAATATCGACCGGCTGACCGCCAACGTTGGCCGTAAACGCCGACACTTCGCGAATCTTCGACCCGGTGACGTACGTCGCCAGGTCGAGCCAGTGGATGCCCAGCCAGATCAAGTGTCCTCCCCCGGCCCGCGCTTTCTGCGCGTACCAGCTTGCCTGATAGGCAGCGCCGGCGAGCCGGGTCTGGTCGGCGATCAGGTGCATCTCCAATCCAAAGATTCTGCCGATCTCTCCCGCCCGGACCAGGCGACGAGCTTCCTGAATAGCCGGATGAAGCCGGTTGGCCAGCGCGAGCATCAGGTGCCGTCCACGTTGATCGGCCTTCGCGACCAGGGTGCGAAAATCCTCGACGCAAAGACAGGCCGGCTTCTCGGCAAACACATGGCAGCCTGCGTCGAGTGCCGCGTCGATCGCCGATGGGGCCGCCGACGGTTCCATGCTGACCAGCGCCATCAGCGGCTTCGCCCGGTTGAGCATGACGGCCGGATCGGAATAGACGTCCGAGAGCTTCTCGCCAAGCGCCCTGCGTGCTTCCGGCACGGACTTGCCGCTCGGGTCTGAAAGGACGACCGACGTGACCTCCTCGGCCTGGGCAAGCGAGGCGAAGTAGAGCCCGAGGTGCGCGCCGCCTTCGTGCGTGATCACGCCGACGGCGCCCGCTTTGTCGCCGTTCCCCGCCGGCTCTCCGGCAGTGCCCGGTCTGGCGGCCGCAGCGATGGCCGCTCCGGTGGTCACGGTGGCCGAATCTTTCAGAAACCTGCGGCGATCTACGTTGTTTCTGTTGCGGAAGGTTTCGGCATGAACGCCGCCCGCTCGGGCTTGTATAAATAGGACGCATCCTTATCCTAATGGCAACATCATTTACCAAACGCCAAGGAGAACAAAGATGCGTCAGAAGAAAGA
>JBDRTC010000571.1:0-8274 GCA_043824335.1 Planctomycetota bacterium
CGATCGCCGGATCGTCGGCCTGCAGGTTGCCCGGAGTGGGCTGCTCCGCGGCTTTCAGCGGAAATGATCCCGTAAACACGCCGCTGTGGGTCAGAGTTTCTTCCAGTTGGACCGATTCCCTTTCGCCCTTCTCCGTGGTGATCTCGACCGACGCCATGTCACGCTCATCGGAGGCGTCGCGATCGGCGTCGGTCACTTTGAGGTACAGCTTCTCGCCCACATGCAACTGAGCGGCCACCTCGCGGTACTGGCTGTCCGTGCAGTCGAGGGTTCCGCTGGTGACCAGCCGTGCCCGCGCCTCAAGATCGGCGCCCTGGCCGTCGGGCCGATTGGCGTCCTGGTAGGTCGCGGTGACGACGTCCTTGCCGGTCAAATTATACACATGGGTGACCAGACGCTCGTCCAGCGGCTCGCCGGATTCGTCGTCCGCCTGGGGTCCGCCAACCAACGACCGCGGCATATCGGTCGTCCGGGGGACGACTTGGGGACTTGCCGTGCCGCCGAGTTGAAGGACCATCTGGCCGACGAACCGACCCTCGGCAAGCGCTTCGGCGGCACGCTCGTCCGCGGTCTGCCGGTAGGAGTCGGGCCTGCACTCACCCGAGACGACGCAGTGGACGTCGGCTTTCACTCCATCGCTCGTTTCCAGCGACACCACGACCGAGCTGCGGCTGTCCTTGGCCGCGTCGGGATCGACCACTTCCACGGTCAGCGGAGCATCGAGCGCGACAGCACTGATCTGATCGTCTCCCTCGGGCGCTAAGTACTCGATTCGCGGTGCGGCCCTAGTCTCCTGCGGGGGAGTGATCACGCGAGTCCCCAGTACACGGACGCGCCCTTCGCTTGGCTCGTTGACCAGCACGATCGCCTCACGAGGCACGGAATGACCCGGAAACGTGTTCTGCTCGTCGACGTAATGACAAAGAATGCGGTCGCCGGGCTTGATCGCCAGCTTGCCTTCGGCCGGCTCGGCGGCGGTGTCGACTTCTTGGGTGAACACGCCGGTATACTCTTCCGTCTCCGTGGCGACCAACTCCATCGGCCGTCCGCCGTTCACACTCACCTGGAGGTTGATCTCGTCGCGCCGGTCCGTGACGTCCGCGTCGTAGTCGGTGATTTCCACGATCACCCGCTCACCCGGATCGATTCGCAGCAACTCCTTGCGTTCGGTGACGACGGCGCCGTTCGGCTGGCGGACGAAGTCGTAGGCGATCGGCTCGATCTCGGCGTTGAAATAGGTCGCCGTCAACTTGCCGGAGAGTAGTTGGCTGTGGCCGGAACCCGACTGCGTAAATTCGTCGGTGTACGTGGCCGTGACCACGTCGCCGCCGGCAATCTCAAGCACGTCGTTGGTCGCTAGAGCCAACACGTCGGCCTCGGTGGGAATGTAGACCTGGGCGGCCTCCTCGCCGCGAATCTCGACGTTATTGACGGCCACGGATTGACCGAGGTACTCATGCACGATGAACCGCACGTATCGCAACTCGATCGGGTCGAATTGGAACTGCCACGCGCCGTCGCCCTGAGTTACACTCGACTGGCGGGCGGGCTTCGCCTCGGCGTCGACCGGGTCCAAGTCAAAGTCCGATGCACGAAACGGCCGCAGTCTTACGTCAGCCGTGGCGAGATCGGCACGGGCCCAAGTCGCTTCGACCTGCTGCCTGCCAGGGCCGGCGCACGCGACGATCGTCAACTCGTGCGGGCCTGCATCCAGCCACACGTCCACCGGGCCTGCTCCCGCACCGACCGGGAGCACGAGCCGGCCGTCGATGGAGAGCGCCGTCGTATCGCCTGCCACGGCGAATCGCGCCGCGGATGCACGCGGCTGCGCAAGCATGCCTCGCCACACGACGACGTACGAACCACGCTGCGCCGGTTCCTCTTCCGCGTCGGGACGTGTCCATTCGAGTTGGTCGGCGGACTCGTCCTCGATGGGCTGGGCGTTGGCGGTCAGTCTGACCACGTCATATGTCTGTCCGGAAAAGCCCTCGGCCGGCGCCGGCACCGACCAGAAACACCGTCTCACGGTCGCCGCCCGGCTGCGTGATCACCGTGACGGGAATCCGATGGTATCCCCGGCTGATTCCCAGGTCGCTGTCGTGCACGACAATCGATAGAGGCATCCCCGGCGCATGGTAACGCTTGCTGTGTTGCCCCAAGCGTCCGACCGTCCGGAGCAGTTTCAACTGGTCGAGATATCGCTGTTCGGCCCCGTAGACTTCGGAAAGGCTGAACAGGGTCTGGTTGGCCAACTCGATGTCGGGCACGCGATCCAACACGTCCCGGAATATGTCGCGCGCGTCGTCGTGATCGCCGCGGCGAAGGGCCAGCACGCCACGAAGGAATTCCGCGCGCACGGCAATGTCCATCTCCCGGCTCGTGGCCAGTTTCTCGAACACTGCCTCGGCCTGGTCGTAGACCCTCTGGGCCATGAACGTTTCGCCAATGCCGAACTCCGCTTCCACCGCCTGGGGCGTGTCGGCGTAGCGGTTCATGATCGTGGTGAATTCACTTCGAGCAACATCGTAACGCCTGGCTTTGACGTAGTTGCGCGCCAGCAGGAGCAAAACGTCGGCCTTGGTCGCATCGTCGAAGTGCGGCGAATCGCTGTGCTTGACCAGCCAACCGCGGAGAACCTCCTCGACGTGCTCGTGGTTCTTGTCGCCGCCGGCCGCGATCAACTTCTCACACACGAAGAGCACCAAATCCACCGGCGCCTCGCGGTGGTGTTGGTCGAAGAGCTGCCTGTTGGCTACGTAGTTCTTCATCAGAGATGACCGCCCTGGTAACGCGCACCCCACCAATGTTCCCTTCCAGGCAGCGGGCCTCGTAGCGGACCTCCCTGACGCCCTCAGCACGATGCCTCTCATCCAGGTAAACCACCCGCACGACGTCGCCGGGCAGGGCCTGAAGGCTCTGATCGCTCTCGACCGGTTCCTCGGACTTCTCCAGCGGAACCACTAAGCGAAACACGCCCGTGTGAATCGGGCCGTTCTCGGCCGGCTGCTCACTTCGAGCGGCCTCGGTTGGGGTAGCTTCAGCGTTGCCGGGCGGAGCCTCGGACGGTTGTCCTTCCCCTTTCGGTTCGGCTGCCGGCGAGTCGGTTTCCGAAGGCGCCGGTTCACTTCGGGCGGCGGCCCCTTCGTCCGGCTCAATACCGACTGCCAGTCCCGCGACCTTCGGCTTCAACTCGGCTTCCACCAGCGTAACGTCGACGCGATCGATCCGCTTGTAAGCGTCGGCCTTTGGCGCCTGGTCATCGGCAAGTTCCGCGTCCTTGGGTTGAGGCTCTTCCTCGCTCGTTACCGCTTCGATGGCTTCCGCCTCGAGTTCCTCGTCGGTCTTGAGGCGATACACTTCGATGGCGGCCTTGAGCCGGTCGGCGTCGTCGGACTGATCGCGATCGGCATCGGTGATCTGGACGTTGATCCCTTTGCCGAGAACCACTCCTTGAAGAGGTTCGCTGAACGCGCCGTCGGTAATCACCGCATTGGCGCTGCCGACCACGACAACCTCGGCGAAAACCTTTTGCTCGAGCGTTTGCGAGGCGGTGTGATGGTCGAGATAGGTCACGGTTACTTTGTCGTCACCCTTAATCTCCAACTGGCCGCTGTCGGGGACGGGATTGCCCAAGCGAGCAGGAATGGAACCCAGCACGATTCGGGCGTTGCGTCCGAGCGGAAACAGGCGGACTGTCTCGACGTCGCCGCTGGCAACTTCGCATCGGACGTCCACTACGTCGTCGGGACCAAACACGACCAGGTCAGCGTCCTCGATCTTCACAAACAGTCGCTTACCGGCCTCCAGCTTCTGGACGCCATCATCGCCGTCCGGCAGGGTCGTGCCGACCTTCTCCAGCGCGTCGATCGCCCGACGGTAATGGCCTAGTTGGAAATGAGCCAGGCCGATGTATCGGACTCGCCGAGTCTTCCTGACTAAACACGCGATCCGGGACAGCAACAAACAGAACGAGCGCTAACGGGAGTAGAGCTCGGCGCATGGCAATCCTCGCTTGGAAAGAACGGCTGGTACGGAAGCCATGGGTCGTATCAGACATGACGTCAGAGCATGTAACCCCACATGTACCAAAGAGTCAGAGTTTGCCAAGTAATGGCCTTCTAATCTGCAGGTTGGAGGTTCGAGTCCTCCCGGGGATGCTCCTGACGCACGGAAACGCAACTTCTTGCCGTTTCTGCGCCCGAACGGCGTGGCGGTCTCACGGCCCGTTGGCGGCGACCTGTGGCTCCAGGATTCGGAGCGTGCGGACGAGGGCTTCGTCGGAATCGCCGAAGCGATCGAGCATCTCTTTCTGGACAACGAAGGCCAGCACGATCTGGCGTCCGTGGCGGTCGGTTACCAGATAGTAGATCCATTGCATGGGGACCTCGGATGACTCTCCCTCGACGACGACCTGAAACACGCGGTAGTCGGTCGGGTCGTGCCGCTGGCTCGCCCGGACGAAGCTCTCAAAGCTCTCGCCCAGCGCGCCGACGATGTCTTTCTGAAACTGCTTGAGGGTCAGTTCCGTGGCGCCGGCCGTGGGCGAAAGCAGGGCGACGTTGCACTGGGCCAGCCTTTCGCCCTGGTCGATCAGCCGCAACACGGCCTGGTCGCGCTCCTCGGTGATCACGCACCAGCGGCGATCGTGCAGCAAACGCCACCGCCCTCCGGGCGACTCGTAGCTCAATTGGGTTGACTCGGCCGTCGGCTCGAGCGAAACGTCCGCCAGCGCGGCGCTCGCCAGGGGCTCGGATCGGGCGCCCGGCGTGATCCTCATCTGCACTCGGGCGACCACGTCGAACCCCGTGTCGACGTGGCCCACGTTGCGGACCTCCCGGACCAGGAGCCCGAACCACGTGATCCGCTTCGCCTTCAAATCGAACTGATACTTGCCCTTCAAATCGATCCCCGTCGACACGCCCTCCTCGGAGCCTTCGACCCGTCCGGAGAGTTCGATCTCGGCCTTGCCGCCGGCCACTTTGGAGAGCACGCTTTTTGCATCGTTGCCGGTGACCGCGTCCAGACCCAGAAGCGCGGCGATCAATTCGTCGGAGTGCTCCCAGCGGGCGCCCACGGCCACGGCCTTTTGGGGCAGCAGCCGGTCCAGCTGGAGACTGTTGGCCAGCACGTCGATCAGTTCCAGCTCCTCGAAAGTCAGCGTCCCGCGGGGACAGAACATCGTGATCCTTGGCCCGTCGATCCGGACGCCGATCAGGCGTCGCTCCTCGCGCAAGGCGGGCTCGTACTTGTGCTCGCCCGACTTGACGACGCCCACCCCCTCGCGGTAGTGCCGCATGGACCGCGTCGGGCCGTCGGTGTCGTCGGGGCCGAAGAGCGGTTTCTCGTGGTAGACAAGATTCGCTGCGACGTGCGTCTTCACCGGACGCGCCTCGCCCTCCTCGACCACTTTTAACTCACCGCCGACGTCCAAGGCCACCTCCACGAGATCGATTCCGCCCGGAGCCCGCCTAACCTGAAGCCCATAGGTTGTCTCTCGGGCGGAGGCCGGCAACGTGGGGACGACCACGGTCAATGTCGCCAACAGGAGGACGAAGATAACGTGGGATGCGGTGACAGGCTTCTGCATGATCGCGGCCCGAAGTTGAAGGGGTCCATGGGTCAGAGCGCCACGATTGGCAGTCGCTAGATCGACTCCTCGGAGTCAAGAAGTCCAGGGGAAAGCCGCAGGTTATCCGAGTTGTGCGGCCAGCGGCGAGAGGACAGGAGGCCGGGGTAGTGTGCGGGCATTGGGCGGGTGGTAATTCGCTCGTCACACGGCAAGATCGAGACCTTTCTTTGGGAATCTGTCATCAATACGCCTCCAGCGGCAACTATCAGGTGGGGTGGTGGGTTTAATTATCGGGCAGGTTGTTGGGTCGGGATGCACGGCCGCATCCTCGGGCGCTTTCGGTTGACCGAGGTCCCCGGGCGGGACAGAATCGCAACCTCTTTGAAAGGAAGCAGTTCCGTCGAAGTGGTGAGAAAAAAGCCGCCCCGCACGCGAACTTGGGGTGGGCCAATAGTCACCTTAAAACGTAGAGAGGCATAGCGCCGGGAGCGTCTTTCTGAAAGGTCCCTCGCAAAGTGATCCCAAAGGGGGTGTCCACATAGCTCCAAAGGGTGTTTTTGGGCAAGTCCGAAAAAGTTCGCTCTTTTTTGCATGCGAGGGTTGTCAAAAATAAGACTGATCGTGTATACTATCGGGCAGTTGAATTCCCCCGGGCCAGGCGCCAAGCCGGCGCAGTCCGGTCCTTTGAGCGAGACGACCGCGAGGGATACAACAGCGGTCCGACAACGGAGGGTGACTCCGATGCATAGCGACTACGCAAATCCCGCCATTCGTCAGCTTCGCGACCAGCAGGTTCGTTTTGCGCCCCGAGATAAGAAGCTCGAGCAGGTGGACCTTGCCGAGAAGCTCTTGGGGGAGCTTGAGCCGAGTCGCACCTACACGTATGAGTATCTTTGCTACCGAATCACCAAGTATCGGCCGGAGTCGTATCCGGACCTGAAGCTCGAGGGCCAGGAGGCCAGCCATGACCTGCGGCTCTTCGTGGAAGATCTTTCGGACGCGGCGAACGTCTCGGCCGACGCAGCCGGGGAGCGCGTGCTGACCGTCGACGAGCTGAGCCTCCAGTTCCAGGTTTCGACCAAGACCATTTCCCGGTGGCGGCACCGGGGGCTGGTGAGCCGGCGTTTCGTTTTCGACGGTCGCAAGCGGGTTGGGTTCCTGCAAAGTTCCGTGGATCGGTTTGTGGAGCGGCACCATGATTGCGTGCGCCGCGGCACCCGGTTCAGCCAGCTCACCGACGAGGAGCGCGAGAAGATCGTCAAGGGGGCCCGCCGCCTGGCCCGAGTCGGCGGTTGCCCCGCCGACGTCACCAAGCGCCTGGCCCGCAAGGTGGGCCGAAGTGTGGAGACGATCCGGTACACCTTGAAGCAGTTCGACCGCGACTATCCCGACCTGGCGATCTTTCCCGACAACAACGGTCCCTTGCGGGAGGAGACGAAGCGGAAGATCTACCAGCAGTTCCGGCGCGGCGAGTCGGCCGAAGCCCTGGCCAAGAAGTTCTGCTGCACCAAGAAGAGCGTCTACCGAATCGTCGGGGAGGTGCGAGCCAAGCGGATTTTGGAGTTGCCGTTGGACTACATTGCCAACGAGGAGTTCGCCGAATTTGGGCCCCTGCGGCGCGAGAAGGCGATCCTCGGACCCATGCCGACCAGCGACGAGCCGGTCCGCAAAAGCCGGCTCCCCAGCGGACTGCCGCCCTATTTGGCCAGTCTGTACGAAGTTCCGTTGCTGACGCGAGAACAGGAAATGCACCTGTTCCGGAAGATGAACTACGTGAAATACAAGGCCAGCGAGCTTCGGAAGGGGCTTGACCCGGCACGGCCGAAGACCGCCCTGATGGATCAGATCGACGCGCTGTACGATGAGGCGGTGGCAACCAAGAACGAGATCATCTCGGCCAATTTGCGGCTGGTGGTGTCGATCGCCAAGCGGCACGTGGGGCCGGCGGAGAACTTCTTCGAACTGGTCAGCGATGGCAATATGTCGTTGATCCGCGCCGTCGAGAAGTTCGATTTCGCCCGCGGGAACAAGTTCAGCACCTACGCCAGTTGGGCAATCATGAAAAACTTCGCCCGAACCATTCCCGACGAGCACCGCCAGCGCGACCGGTTCCGCACCAGTCACGGCGAGATGTTCGGCACCACGGAGGACGCGCGAAGCGACCAGTACGAGCAGGAATCGGCCCAACTGCAGCGAGAGGTCCAGGTGGAAAGAATCCTGGATCGGCTCGATGAGCGCGAGCAGCAGATCATCATCAGCCGCTTCGGCCTCAAGCGAGGGCGTGAGCCGCTGACACTCAAGGAAGTCGGCGCCGAGTTGGGCGTAACCAAGGAGCGGATCCGGCAGATCGAAGCCCGGGCGTTGAACAAGCTGCGTAAGGCGGCCCAGGAGGAGAAGATTGAGATCCCAGGGCTGGATTAAGGTGGGCTTTCCATCTCGGTAGTTCGACTGTCTGACTTTGCGTTGGCCCCCTGCCAGCTCGCCTGGCAGGAGCCGATGTTTGAACGGCTAACGCGGCCGCTCATCGCCCCATTTCCCTCCCCCGCCCCTCGTCGCCGCCTGCGGCGGCGAAGAGGGGATGGGGAGGTGGTTTGGGCAACACGTTCCTTAGCCCTGCAAACTGATTCACCTGCCGGCCAAGCCGGCAGGGGTGAAGTCAGACAGTCGAAGTAGGGCGGTTCTCGCGAGGGAGGTTGGGTCGTAGT
>JBDRTC010000572.1:0-14004 GCA_043824335.1 Planctomycetota bacterium
GACACACGGCCACTCTACCGGTTTGATTTCCACCAACATGACAGAACCTCAGTGCCGAGAAAACATGGAAGCAGCCAGACAACGTCACGGGAAACGGGCATCGAGACCCCCATCCCCGGTCAACGTTCCGTTGTTACTCAACCGATCGGGATTTGTCAACCAAGGGTCTGAGCGTTTAAGGAGGCGGGGTGCTAAGCGATGGCCCGAAAGGTCGCGAAAAAAGGGCGTGGCCACTCAAATCGAGCAACCACGCCCAGAACACGGGGGTGAGAAAGCCGCATTCAGGAGGGTGGCGGCCACAACCGACTGATTGAGCCGTCTCCCAGCACTTGAACTGTAGAACGGGATTACGGAATGTCAATTGAGGAAGGCTGGGAAAGATGGGTAGCGGAAGTCGTTTCCCTGATGCGTCTGTGCGAACCGCTCATCGTGAGGAATGTGAGGGTTAGTCGCTGGGGTCTGAAATGACGTCGGTCGAAAACGCCTGATGGATGATCGGCATTCGACTCGGCATCGCATCCATGACCGTCGTCGCCTCGTCGACGCGGATCCAACGGGATGGCTCCGACTCGACCGGGCTCAAAGCGCCGCTACTCTCCCGTTCGGCCAAGTCCTGCTGAATCGCCCTGACGTACGCTTGAACCTCGACGTTGCCGGGCGCCAGTTGGAGCCACTCGTGGAGGACCGGCTCGGCGGCCTCGGCCTGACCGTTTGAGAGCAGGGTTACTGTAAGCCATTTCAGGCAGAAAGGCTGGCGGCAGCCGGCCAGATAGGCGCTCTGAAGAAGCGCGAGGGCGGGGAGCCAATTCTTCCGGGCTGCCTCGCAGGCCCCGCGGATGGCATCTTGAAGGGTCTCGCGTTGCTGCGAGTCGATGGGCAGGGCGTCGGCGGCTCGAAGGGCGTCCTCTGTTCGGCCGTGCTTGACGTCGAGGTCGAGCAGGCGTCGCCGAATTCGGACCGAGTGTTCCAAGCGTGCCAAGGCTTCTTCAAGCACACGGCGGGCCTCGTCGTCCTTGCCCTGCATCTCCAAAGTGAGGGCGAGAAAGGCCGCGGCCATCTCGTCGATTTCGGCGACGTGCCAGGTTCGCGGGTCGACGGTTCCATAGCTGACTGCGGTCTCGAAGGCCCTCGCGGCCAAATCGAGCCGATTCTGAGCCTGCAAGTGGCCGCCCGTCGCGCATAGCAATTGGGCGTCGAGCGGATAGATTTCCAGGGCTTCCAGGCAAAGGGCTACCTGACGATCCCGCGCGTGCTCTTCGCCGTCATACGTCGACAACAGCCCATAATAGGCCTCCAGCATCTCGGTCGAACCCCGCGGCGCGTGGCGGACCGCCTGTAAGAAAGCCCGGCGGGCGGCCGGCCGGTCGTCGAGATCGCTCGAAGCCTTCCCCAGGGCGACCAGCAGACGCGGACTGGGCCCATCGCTTTGACTGGCCTCCAGTGCGATGAGCGTGAGGTCGCGTTGGGCGTTGCGGGCCTTCCGGTCGCGATTGTGAACGCGCTGGTGGCGGACGATACGGCCCGGCGCCGCGTCGATCGACAACCCGGCAGCCTCGAGGGAGGGCCTGAGCGTCTCGCACACCCGGCCGGCGAACCGCAAGTCCGGGTGACGCGGCATCAGCCGGGGCTGCGCCATCTGCTCCGCGGAGGCGCTGGGATCGGCCGGGGGTGTCTCGACCAGCATCAGGTACACGTTGCTCCGGTCGGCTTCGTGATCGAGGAAATCCCGCAGAGCCCCGGCCGATTCGGGAGAGAGCCGCTCACCGGCGTCGAGCCAGAGGATCCAGTCGCCGGTGGCTTCGCCCAGGAGACGGTTGCGTGCGGCGGAAAAATCGCCGTTCCAGCGGGTCCGGCTCACCGAGGCCCCCAACCGCTGTGCGACGCCCGCCGTCTGGTCAGTCGAGCCGGTGTCGAGAACCAGGATTTCATCGGCAATGGCCCGGACGCTTTCGAGGGTCGTGGCCAAAACGTCTTCTTCGTCGCGGACGATCATCGCCACCGAGAGGCGGACACGATGAGGAGGGTGAAATTCGATGGTCATTGGCTTTCGTCGGCAAGAAAAGGGGCGTGATCTTCGGACGGGGGCGGAGTTTACCCCGAACGGACCCCCGGTCAAAGGTCGGTTTTTCGACACCCGGGGATCGAAACGACCCGACTGGCGGGAGAACGCCCCTCGTCGGCGCTAATACGCCCACGCCAACCTAGTAGCATCAGGGGGACAGGCCCCATTCCCCCGGAAACGGGTAGCAGCGGATCGGGAGTGATGACGCGAAGCCCCGTGCCCACCTCGATCTCAGCGGTGGCCGTCGCCGCAACCACCAGCGTCAGACAGAACACGGCCGGAATCGACTTGTGCATGAATCTGCTCCTGTCGGGAAAAAAGCAAACGGGTGCCGTAACTCGCCTTTGGGAGGGGGACAGTCCCATTTTCCCTGCGGGAAAATCGGGACAGTCCCCGAGCCATTCTTCGGCGATGCCTTAGATTTCGTACTCCCTGCGGAACCGCTCGATGTCGGCCACTTGGCCCATGACGAGAACCGTGTCGCCGCCTTGGAAGGCCGTGTCGGGATCGGGATTGAACACGAGGTCGCCCCCTTTGTGCCGAACGCCCACGACGAGCAATCCGTAGCGGGTGCGCGTTTGGGAATCGCGAACCGTCGAGCCGACCAAAGAGCTGGCTGGCGGGATCGTTAACTCGTCGATCTCGACTTTCGCGACGTGCCGGCCGGCGACCAGCTCGATCAGCTCCACCGCGGAAGGCCTGGTGATCATCGCGGCCATCCGCATCGCGGCGGTGGCGGCGGGCAAGACCACGCGATCGGCCCCCGCCTGAATCAGCTTCTTCTCGGTGCTGGGCAGCTCGGCCCGGGCGATAATCTGGAGTGCGGGATTGAGGTTTCGGGCGGTCAAGGTGATGAAAAGGTTCTCGGCGTCGCTGGGCAACGTGATCACGACCGTCTTCGCCCGCTTCACGCCCACGTGGACGAGAGCATCCTCCTCGATCGCGTTGTCCGTCAGTGCCAGGTAACCCAGCGAGACCGCTTCGGCGGTGCGTGCCGGATCCTGATCGATCACCACAAACGGCCGGTTCCGCCGGTGCAATTGCCCGGCGAGAATCTCGCCCATTCGGCCGAACCCGCAGAGGACGACGTGATCGCTCAGCCGCTCGATCTCTCGGGTGACGCGCCGAAGTCCCAGCGCCCGGTTAATTTCCCCTTCGGCCATCATTTGGAAGAATCCTCCCAGAATGTACAGGGCGGTCGACGCCCCAAAGACAATGAGCAGGATCGTGAACACCTGAAGCGGAGGCGTCATTTGCCCCACTTCGCGGTAGCCGACGCTCGAGAGTGTGACGACGACCATGTAGACCGCGTCCAGCAACCTCCACCCGGCAAGCCAATAGCCCAGTACCGCAACGACAAAGATGGCTCCCAGCGTCGCCAGGCCGACTTGCAGGCGTTTTAGCGGCGGGGTGCCGGTCATGTGTGGTAGTCGGCGTTGAGCCGAACGTACTCGACGGTCAGGTCGGTGGTCCAGAAGCGGGCCGCGGCGTCGCCTTCGCTCAGCTCGAGCTCGATGAGCGTGTCGCGGTTCTCGCGGATCGAGTTGGCGGCGGCCTTGGCGTCGAACTCGGCGGGCGTGCCGGCCTGATAGAGCAGCAATCCGTTCACACGCAAGCTGAGGCCCGCCGGATCGAACGGCACCCCGGCGTACCCGGCCGCCGAGACGATTCGCCCCCAATTGGGATCAGCCCCGGCGATGGCCGTCTTCACCAGGACGCTCTCGGCGATCGTTTTGGCGATTTGCCGTGCCGCCTTCGGCGTGGAGCAGCCAATCACCTCGATCGTGACCAGGTGCGTTGTCCCTTCGCCGTCGGCCGGGATCGCCTTGGCCAGCTCGACGCACACTTCGCCGAGGGCCCGGCGGAATCGGGCAAGGTCGTCGCCCACAAGTGGTGCCCGGTCGGCGGCCCCGTTGGCCAATAGGAGCACCGTGTCGTTGGTGCTCATGTGGCCTTCGACGCTGATCGAGTTGAAGCTCGCGTCCACCGCCGCCTTCAGCTCCGACTGGGCCACCTCGGGCCCCAGGGCCGCGTCGGTCAGCAGCAGTCCCAGCATCGTCGCCATGTGGGGCCCGATCATCGCGGCCCCTTTGGCCATGCCGGTGATCTGGACCTCCCCTCGGCTGAGCGACAGCGTGCGGCCGGCGAGCTTGGGCACCGTGTCGGTGGTCATCATGCCTCGGGCGGTTGAGAGGAGGGCCTCTTCGTCGGAGCCCAACTGGGCCGCCGCGGCTTCGATTCCCCGAGCGATCTTGTCCATGGGCAGATACGCGCCGATGATTCCCGTAGAGAGGACCAGGGCCTGGTCTTCTTCGGCCCCGCAAGCCGCGGCGGCAAGTTCGGCCATCCGACGCGCATCCTCGAAGCCTCGGTCGCCCGTACAGGCGTTGGCGTTTCCCGAGTTGATCACCACGGCGCGAATCCGGTCGCTCGGGGTCCGCTGGCGGTCAAGCGCCACCGGCGCGGCGTAGACCAGGTTCTGCGTGTAAACCCCGGCCGCGACGGCTGCTTCTTCGGAAACGACCAGTGCCAGGTCGCGCTTCTCGGGGTTCCCCTTGACCCCGCAGTAGACGCCCGCCAACCGAAACCCCTTGGGAACGCGAATTGCCATGTCGTTGGCTCTTTTTGGTAGTCGGGCAACTGTGACTGGCCATCAGCCGTCAGCTATCAGAGATGGCGCTGCTATGGGCGTTTCTTGTAGCTGATGCACAAAGCTGGTCTGCTGAAAGCTGACGGCTGACTGCTGAAGGCTGAAAGCTGATGGCTGACGGCTCTTCCTTCACATGGCGGTCGTCTCGGGGTAACCGAACATGAGGTTGAAATTCTGCACCGCCGCCCCCGAGGCCCCCTTAATCAGGTTGTCCAGGCAACTGATCGTAAGGACCCGACCGCGAACGACGCGGGCCGTGACGTGGCAGTAGTTCGTGCCGGCCGTGTCCTTCGTGGCGGGCAGACGATCGACCACCTGAACAAACGGCTCCTCGGCGTAGAACTCGCGCAGGGCATCGAGCACCCGCTCCTCGTTTGCCTCGCCGGTCGGCTGCGAATACGTGGTGGTCAGGATTCCTCGGTCCATGGGCACCAAGTGCGGCGTGAAGACCACTTCGACCGGGGCGCCGGCCGCCATCGTAAGAATCTGATCGATCTCCGGCGTATGGCGGTGCCGACCGGGGTTGTAGGCACAGATGCTCTCGTTGCACTCCGGGTAATGGCTCATCAACTGGGGTGTCCGGCCCGCGCCGCTCACGCCGCTCTTGGAATCGACCACGATCCCCCGGGGCTCGATCAGCCCTGCTCTCAAAAGTGGAGCCAGCGCCAGGATGGCCGAGGTCGGATAGCAGCCCGGATTGGCCACCAGCGGCGCCTCGGGAATCCGGTCGCGGAACAACTCAGGCAAACCGTAGACGACCTTCCCCAATCGCTCCGGGTCGGCGTGTTTTTGGTTGTACCAGGTGGCGAAGACGTCCGGATCGTTCAGCCGGTAGTCGGCGCTAAAGTCGACGACCCGCGTGCCGCTGTCCAGAAAATGGGGTATCAGCGAGGCACTCACCCCGTGGGGGAGACAGCAGAAAACACAGTCGGCCCTGGCGGAAACCTCCGCCGGACTGAGCTTCTCCACCAAAAGATCCAGGCGGCCGGTCAGCGAGGGGTGGATCATCGCCACGTGCGGCTGGCCTTCCTGCAGGTCGGTTACCGCGGCGATCTCCACTTCCGGGTGGCGCAGCAGGATTTTGATCAGCTCCAGGGCCGTGTAGCCGGCCGCTCCGAGAATTGCGATCCTTGTCATCGGTGTTCAATCGGGTCTAACGAGTCTTGGGAATACTGTTTGGCCATCTGCCCATTTCTCCGGGACCGGGAGACATGCCCACGCAAGCGAGGGCATGGCACCCGACTTTCCGCAGTAGAAACGCATCAGTATACCTAGGGCCTCATCCGACCGGCAAGGGGGATGCCGGGCGTGTGCCGCTGAGGCGTATGGTCGAATGGAGAGTCCGATGCGCGCCGAGGTTCGCCACGTTGCCGGTCAGGACTATGCGGGGCGGGCAGGATCGGAGCGGAGAAAAAAACCGGCCCCGTCCCAGAGCGGGGGGGACGGGGCCTGAACCCGGTGAGCCCGGCGGCGATAGACGAGAGCTCCCCAAAGGGAGCCTGTCACGCCAACGCAATCATGGGGGGATACGATCGTTCGGACTCACCCGACCACCGATTGGTGGCCACGGGGGGGAGAAACGTCGTGTAGGGCAACTAAGAAGCAACCGGCGTGCCATGCCGAGGATGTGAACATCCCGCGAGGCTTCGTGACCGTCGTAAACCAATACAGCATTGGGGATTAGAGCCTCTGGGGAAAGACCTTATCGAGCTTTCCCGGCTCCTCGGGCAACGTGGCGTTCGGGCAGCATGCTCCTCGTCGGCGTTTCCCAGCGGCAACGACGCGCTCGGACAAGCACCGTCTCTACGTGACCAGCCGGAGGCTGTGGGCCTTCAAGAGACAAGTGACCTCGCTCCCCGGAGCGAGGCTCAACTCGGCGGCGGCTTCCGGCGTGACCTCGACCCAGACGATCTGTCCGATGTCGACCGCCACGAAGACCGCCTCTTCGAGCGGCACCAATTGGCAAATCCTGCCCCGCAGATGGTTCCGCGCGCTTAAGCCCGTCACGTCCTGCCGGCTCAGCGTCACGTCGATGGGTGAGAACTGCACGAACACGGACGCGTGGGCCGGGATCTCCCTCTGCGGGAGATAGAGGAAACAAGAGGTGGTCCTGGAAGACCATGCCCACCCGGCGGCGTTCGGGAGGAAGAGAGACTCCGCGGGCCGTGTCGAGCACGGTCTGACCGGCCAGTTGCACGTTGCCGATTTGGGGGTGCAGGAATCCGGCGATCGTCCAGAGCACGCTCGTCTTGCCGCTCCCCGACGGCCCGAAAACCGACGTGACCGTATGGTCCGACTCGAAGGCGATGACCAGCTCGAAACCGCTTTCGAAGCGATGCCGGCACTGGAAGCTAACCAGACTCATGCCGCCATTTCCAAGCGAGGATCGACCGATTGGAACGCGAGCCGAATCGCGCGGACCATAAGCGGAAAACCCACCACCATCGCCGCCAAAACCGCCGCCGACCAACTGAACACGATCTTCACGCCAAGCCAGTCGTCCAAGAGTGATCCGACTGGGCCGCGTGGCCCGAGACAGGCCAGCAGCAGATACCCGGTCACGACCGGGTAGCGGATCGGATCGGTTCGTTCGGCGTCGAGCTCGATCGCCACCTTCACGTGACGGGAGATCGCGGCATCGGTGGCGTAAACGACGCCCGCCTCGGCTGCCCCCATTTCCACGTAGGAGAGGGCGCAGAGCACGTCGGCCCCGGCGACGACCTTCGGTTTGAGCCGCTCCCAGAGCCCCAGGGCCGTCAATGCCTGTTTGGCGTAAATACCCGCGGGCGCCGCGTCCGGATCGGCCAGGGCCAGGTGCTTGATCCGATTGGCGAGCAGGTCCGAGGGCGTCTTGACGCGGGTCGCCGTGTCGGCCGGAACGATCACGACCAGCCGGTTTCCCAAGAGATCCCGACGCTCCGCAACCAAGCCTTTCTCATCCAGGTAGTCGGCCCAGCTCTTGTTGACCGACAGGAAAACGTCGGCTTCGGCCCCGTCGTCGATCTGCTGGGCGAGCATCGAGCTGGCGGCAAAGTTCGCTCGTATTCCGATGCCGTATTTCCCGCGGAACCGTTCGTTGATTTCCTCCAGGGCGCTACTGGTGCTGGCCGCCCCAAAGAGGAGCACCTCCTGGGTGGATCGCCCCGAGGCGCCGCCGTTCTCTCTTACGGCTTCGTGATCCCCGCATCCAAGGATGTTCGAGAAACCCAGCAGAAGCAGGAAGAAGCGTATCCGGACCTTCTTCTTCACCATGTTTACTTCACGAATCAGGAATGACGTGACTCTTCAGCCGCCGGCCACGGGGGCGATGACGACCAACTCGTCGCCGTCCCGAAGTTCGCGGGAAGCGTGGTTTCCAAGGGTGCCGAGATGGGTCCCGGAAACCGCCACCAGGCAACTGGCCGGCAGCGTTCGGCCCGCCGGAAGAAACTCGGCCAGGCTCCGCAGGGCGTGGTCGAGCGAGCAGGCGTCGGGCAGCGTCAGGTGCTCGGGG
This sequence comes from Planctomycetota bacterium, assembly GCA_043824335.1. Taxonomy (GTDB): domain Bacteria; phylum Planctomycetota; class Planctomycetia; order Pirellulales; family Thermoguttaceae; genus JBDRTC01. The sequence continues at coordinate 8,206 of JBDRTC010000572.1, forward strand.
ACCGATTCGGCCGTCTCGTAGCTTCGGCCGGAGATGACTACCTTAACTTTCATTACGGTCTTGCTCCTCGGCAGAAGTAGGTTATGCTTCAGCATATCACGATTCATTGACGATGCGTCATGCTGAAGCATAACCTACGTGGACTGCCCGCAGCAGGGGCAGTCGGGGTTTCGCTTCAGTTCGACGATCGACGTGCGGGCCTGGTACGAGTCGATCATCCACAGACGCCCGAACATCGGTTTCCCCGACCCGGAGAGAATCTTGACCGCCTCCAGCGCCGCCAGGGAGCCGATCGCCGACGAGATGCCGCCCACGACCGGGAACATCTCTTCAAACTCGGGCTCCTCGGGATAGATGCACTCGAGGCAGGCGGTTCGACCCGGGTCGACGACAACGAGCGTTCCCGTCATTCCCCATTGGGCCGCGTCGATCAGCGGGATGCCGGCCGCAACCGCGGCGCGGTTCAGGCGCAGCCGCTCCCGGAAGGTGGGCGGGCACGACAAGACGACGTCGACCCGGCGAGCAAGTTCGGCGGCCTCGGCGTCGTCCGGCTCGTGGTCGATCGCCTCCACGGTGACGTGCCGGTTCATCGATCGCAAGGACTCGGCAAAGTGAGGGGCCCGGGGCTCGCCGAGCACGCGCTCGGAGCCCAGCACTTGGCGGTTCAGGTCGGGGGAGATCAGCTTGTCGCCGTGGGCGATGATCACGCGTCCCACGCCCCCCATCACCAGACACAGGGCCGCCGGGCCGCCCATGCCGCCCACCCGGGTCACCAGCGCCGCGGAGTTCTTCAGCCGCAACTGCCCCTGGACCGACAACACGCCGGGCCCGATCTGCCGTCGATAGCGGGCCATCTCCTCTGCCGACAATTCACGCATCGCCATAACCGCAACACTCCCCGAGTCCACCGCCCCCTACCGGATCACCACAAGCGTTTTGGCCAGTTGCTCGCCGGAGGTAGTCGACGGCAGCACGGCGATCGCGTAGTCGGCGATCGCCTCGTTGTACCGGGTGAGCGTTTCCAGGAAGGCGAGCGTCTCCTCGGTCTGGTGGTCGATCGAGACGAGCACGGAGGCCATCGGCTGGGCGCCGGTCCGGTAGGATGCGGCCCGTGACGCCCGGGCCGTGTCGGCCTGGACCACTGCCGACGCACGCTCCTCAAGAACATCGGCCAGCGCGGGAATTACCGTCGCCAGGCGCTTTAGCGGCCACGACTCGACCAGCTCCCGACGCTGGGCTTCGAGCTTCAATTTGTACGGGCCGGTGTGCGGGACGGTTGTCGGCAGAAGCCACGGGGAATTGAGTGCCCGACCGACGCGGCGGGTCAGTTGGAATTGCGCATCGACCAGGTCCAGGTGCGCCCGGAGCAAGTCTGCCTGGGCCGCCATCCTGGCCGCGTGCAGGTCGAGCATCGCCTCGGCCCCCAATCGTTCGTTGCGCCGCTCCATGGCGATGGGGACGAGTTGCTCCAGACTCTCGACTTTTTCGACCCGCACCTGATATTCGGCCGCCTTTTTCGCCGCATTCCAGTAGGCGGCGATCGCCTGACGGCGATCGTTGCCCGAGAGCCCGTCAAGACACTGCTTCAACTCGATCGACTCGCCCGGCTGCTCGGGCAAGGTCCGCTGCCAATACAGGGTCGATGCCAGGAGTTTTGCCCGAACGGCGGGCCTCGCATCGACCAAAGCCGGGTAAAGCCCCGGCGCGGATCGGAACGTCGCCTGATCGTCGATGGGCGGTTTGTTCACGGTCCGCGGGGTTGGGTCCAACGCTCCGTCGGGCACTGGGACCAAGGGTGGCTCCGGCACGGCCGGCGCGACAGCTTGGACTTCTTCACTTGGAGCGACCTGTGTGTCTTTCTCCGCAGCCGGTCCCTCAGACTCGCCGCTCGGCGCGGCCGGGGTTGCCTTGCCGGCTTCGCCCGGCTCCACGGACTCCTGGGGCGGAGCCAGCGTTGGCGTCTGCTCGCCAAGGGACTGCAGCTCGCCGCGCCCCGCGGCGGGAGTCGGCTCTTCGCCGCCAGCATCCGGTATCGGGACGTTCAGCGTGGCCCGCTGGACCTCGGACGGCGAGGCGGCCGTCGGCTCGCTGGCGGAGGACGGGCTCATTTCGGCGGAATCCTCCCCGGAAGCCGTCCGCCGGGCCGCGGCCGCGACCGGACCGATGAGCATGGTCACCAGGACCCGCTCGTCGCTCTGAGGGCCCTTGACCGCCAAGGCGTAGTCGGCAATGTCGTGGTTGTAGTTGCACACGTCGGCCAAGAGCGCCCTGTACTGCTCCCCCAATCTGCGGAGGGACGCCAGCACGTCCGCCAGATCCACGTTGCCGACGCGGTAGGCGTCGACGGTTGCTTCGAGCGCGCCCTGGGCCGCCGTGACGGCCGAGGCCCGAACGTCGATCACTCGCCGGTGAATCGGCAAGTTCCGGTCCATCAGCCTCGCCCGGGCCGGTGGGTTCCGCTGGGAGAAAACCTCGTTGAAATAGGTTCGATAGGTCCCCACGTGCGGCAAATCGACGGGCAGGGGCAAAGGCTCGCTGGTGGGGAGCAGGGCCGCCCCGGCCAACTCGTGCTGCGCCGAAAGCGCGGCCACTTGGGCCATCCGCAGTGCGGCCGCGGCCGAGGTGCGGGCCGTCTCGAACATCAGGGCGTCTTCACCGCGGGCCTCGATCTGCCCCAGTTGTCCGTATTCTTCGAGCCGGAGCCGATATTCGGCCACCGCCAACGTGAGACGCCAGTAAGCATGCGCCACTTCGAGTTGCCGCCGCCCATCTTCCGCCGAGGACAGGGCCTTGACCAGCGTGAGCGGCTGGCCGGTTAAGGTGGCCCCATCGGGCAGTGCCAATGCCTGGGCCACCAGATCGGCTGGCGACAAACGACCCTCGGCAGACTGAACCGGCACAAGGGGGGCCTCGACCGCCGCCTGCGAAAGGAGCGAAGCACTGAGGGTCAGGAGCGTTAAGTACATGCCAAGCACCTCATGACCGTCGGAGACGAAAAGGGGCCCGAAACCGTCTTCTGCCGATCATAAGGCGGCGATGGCCCTGCCGCAAGAGTGTCGGCTCTTAGCGCGGCTTGGTGGCACTCACCGGCTCTTCAACGTGGCCGCGATCCTCCGGGACTTCGTCGCGGTCGCTCGGGTGCCACAAGGGGAGTCCGCTTTCGGCTCGCTCGGCGAGCACCTCCAGCTTGGCCTTCGTCCCGGGCATGGCCTCGGTGCAGTCGAACTCGCCACTCTCCACCTCTGGCGGCTCGAAGTCCCAAAACCCCATCTTGATCGCTTCCAGCACGGACCTCGGCACGGTATGACTCCTTCCCGTTCTGGCGTCCGCTTTCGCGACTCATCTTGGCCCGACCGCATCGAGGGGTGGGGACCCGAGTGCTGAGCCCGTCCGTCAGGCTTGAATCCTTAAGTATTCTGAAACTGGCCCTGTTTGTCAAGTTAACCTGCAAGAACGGCAGGTGCCGGCCTTCCCCCATTTCTAGGGAGGTGCGACCAATACTCTGGCAACCCCGTTTCGCAAGAAGCGGAAATGACCTAGTATTCTCTAGAGTTCTCGCGTTTCCAGAGGCGGCTTCCTTTGGACGTGGATTTTGATTCCGCCCGTACCCATCGGTTTCCCGCGTGGGACTACAAGTGGCCGCTTCCGCACCGAGAGAGAAGTGAAGGATTCGCATGTCGCACTCCCACGGCTCGGATAAGCCGTTATTGTCGGCGATCGCCGTCGTGTTTGTCTCTTACATCACGCTTTTGGCGGTTGGGCTGCCTCAAGAATGGGCCAGCCAGGTCAACGGAGGCGATCACAGGGATGCCCGGCACGCGGCGGCAGGGGACCACGGCGAGGCCCCGGAGGCCGGCGAGGAACCCTCGGGCGAGGTCCCCGGTGAGGATCACGCGCCCCATGCCGCCGGCCCGGAAGCCAAGGTCGAGCCGCCTCCGCTTTGGACGGTAGTTCCCTTCGTCTTGCTGCTCGGCGCGATCGCGATTCTTCCGCTGGTCTCGTGGACCGAGCACTGGTGGGAGCGCAACCTGAACCGTTTTTACGTGGCCGCCGCGCTCGGGCTCGTCACGCTCTTGTATTACCTTTTCCTGCACGAGGCGACCGTCGAGCAGCACTGGCCCGGACACGGCTTCGCATCGCACAACGACCACGGACTGAACTTCGGCGTGGCGTGGACCGTGTTGGCCAACGGCATCCTCTACGAGTACGTTCCGTTCATCATGCTGCTGTTCAGCCTGTACACCATCAGCGGGGGAGTCCGCATCGAGGGCGACTTGCCGGCCCACCCGCTCACCAACATGCTGTTCATCGCCGCCGGCGGGCTGCTGGCCAGCTTCATCGGCACCACCGGCGCGGCGATGCTCCTGATCCGCCCCCTGCTGGAAACCAACAGCGAGCGGAAGCACGTGCGGCACACGGTCGTTTTTTTCATCTTCGTCGTTTGCAACTGCGGCGGGTGCCTCTTGCCGATCGGCGATCCGCCCCTGTTCTTGGGATACCTGCGGGGGGTCGGCTTCCTCTGGACACTCAAACTCTGGCCGCAGTGGCTGTTCGTCAACAGCATTCTGCTGGCCATGTATTTCCTGTGGGACCATTTCTGGTGCTATCCGCATGAAGAGACCCGCGACATCCGCCAGGACGAAACGCGAGTGCGGGGGCTGAAGTTCTCGGGTCTCTGGCCTAACGCACTGCTGCTGTTGGGCGTCGTCCTCTCGGTCGCCCTCTTCGATCCCAGCAAGACACTCCCGGGCACCGATTGGCATCCCTGGTACTACCTGCGGGAAATCGCCCAACTTGGGCTGGTGGCCCTGTCGTTGATTTGGGGAAGCCGGGCCATACGCGAGGCCAACCAATTCAGCTACCATGCCATCCTGGAGGTGGCCGCGCTTTTCTTCGGGATCTTCATCTGCATGCAGGCCCCGCTGCAAATCCTGAACGTGAAGGGCCCTGACCTCGGTCTAACCACCCCAACGCACTTCTTCTGGCTCACCGGGGGCCTTTCCGCAGTGCTCGACAACGCCCCCACTTACGTCGTGTTCTTTGAAACGGCCAAAGCACTCCCGGCGGCAGGCGCAACCACGGTCGCGGGCGTGGCCGAGTCGCTGCTGGTGGCCGTCAGTCTCGGGGCCGTCTTCATGGGCGCGATGACCTACATCGGCAACGGGCCGAACTTCATGGTCAAGGCGATCGCCGAGAAGTCGGGCATCCGCATGCCCAGCTTCTTCGGCTACATGCTCTACAGCGTCCCGATCCTGCTCCCCGTGTTCCTCCTCCATATGTGGATTTTTCTTTGAATCGGACCGAGAGGGGGCTTGCACAGGGCAAGGGAACGGAAGCCAAAAAGGGTTCGGGGTTCAGGTTTTTTTCATCCCTATCTACATGCTGGAATCCGAGCACTCGCGACCACCGGCCGCGGCTTTGTGGTTGTCACTGGCCGCCGGACGGCGACCGGTCGTGCTGCTTCTCGCCCCGGGCGATCGATTTCCGCATGGCGGCTTCCAGTTCCAGCCGGGCCTGGTACTTGGCCTCCTGGTCGATCTCGGTTTGGTTGGTGAGCTGGAACCCGGGCATGTCGGCCCGGGGGCGTTGGGCCAACATCTCGCGGCCCGCCTCGATGATCGCCAGGGCCTCGCGGGAGTTCGGGTCGCTGGTGTTGGAGAACTTTTCCAGCCCCGGGCTCAACTCAGGCCGCGTGAAGCTCAACTGAGAGGCGTTCTTCTGATCGTTCAGGTCGATCCCCAGCAGTTGGTTGAGTCGGGCAACCTGCCCTGGATCGAGCGGCGACCGGCCGTACCGGTT
>JBDRTC010000573.1:0-2616 GCA_043824335.1 Planctomycetota bacterium
AGGCGGAGTTCATCTGTGTGCACGACGCCGCCCGACCGTGCCTGGCCAATGAGTGGGTCGACAAGATTTTCCAGGCCGCCCGGCGGACCGGGGCCGCGATCTTCGCCATTCCCGTGGCCGGCACGGTCAAACGCGTCGGGCCCGACAAGACGATCGAGGAAACCCTCTCCCGAAAAGACCTCTGGGAGGCCCAAACGCCCCAGGTCTTCCGCCGTGAGCTGTTGTTGGACGCTTACGCCAAGCGCGAGGGCTTCCAGGCGACCGACGAGGCCCAACTGGTCGAGCGGCTTGGCCACCCCGTTACCGTTGTGCCCGGCTCCCCCGTCAACCTGAAGATCGCCACTAAAGAGGACCTCCGCCTGGCCGAGCAGGCCCTGAAAGCCCTGCCCAAGCCCAAGCTCAAGGGCCCCGCGCATCCGTTCGCCGAAGACGACATGTGGCGGTGAGGGAGTGGTGGTGAGTGGAGAGTGGAGAGTGGTGAGTGGAGAGTGGAGAGGAGTTGATGATGGCCGTCAAGGATTATCGGGAGTTGATTGTGTGGCAGAAGGCAGTGGACCTCGTGGAGGCGGTCTACCGCGCGTCGGCGTCGTTTCCCAAGGAGGAGGTTTACGGACTGACGAGCCAGATCCGCCGGGCCGCCGTTTCCGTACCATCGAACATTGCTGAAGGACAAGCCCGAAACACGACCGCGGACTTCCTGCACTTTCTCTCGATTGCGCGTGGTTCGCTTAAAGAGGTTGAAACCCAGGTTATCATCGCACGACGTCTCGGTTACATTGATGCGCAAAAGGAGTCCGAACTGACAAACCTCACCGAGGAAGTGAGCCGTCTCATCAGCGGCCTCACCAACTCTCTGAAGAAGAAGACGTAAAGCGAACCGCGCGACACAACGAGAATAGATGGTCGCCTCTCCACTCTCCACTCACCACTCACCACTCCCAACTTCCCAACTCCCATGCCCGACATCATCGCCGAACTCCGCTGGCGCGGACTCGTGAGCCAAACGACGGACGACGAGAACCTGCCCGGCTGGCTCAACGAAAAGCCCCGCTCCGTCTATGTCGGTTTCGACCCCACGGCCGACAGCCTCCAGGTGGGAAATCTCGTGGGCATCATGGCCCTCAGGCGGTTTCAACAGGCCGGGCACCGCCCCATCGCCCTGGTGGGCGGGGCCACCGGCATGGTCGGCGACCCCAGCGGCAAGAGCGAGGAACGCAACCTCCTCTCGGTCGAAGCCCTGAAAACGAACGTCGCCATCGTCCGCAAGCAGTTGGAGCGATTCCTGGACTTCGACTGCGGCGCGAACTCCGCCGTGATGGTCAACAACTACGACTGGATGGGCCGGTTCGGCTACCTCGACTTCCTGCGCGACGTCGGCAAGCACTTTCCCGTCAACGTGATGCTCACCAAAGACTCGGTCCGAAGCCGCCTGGAGCGGACCGACAGCGGCCTGAGCTACACCGAGTTCAGCTACATGCTTCTCCAGGCATACGATTTCGTCTACTTAAGCGAGCACCACGGTTGCGAGCTTCAGGCCGGCGGCAGCGACCAGTGGGGAAACATCACCGCCGGCATCGACCTGGCCCGCCGGCTCCGCTCCGTGCAGCTTTACGGCGTCACCTGGCCGCTGTTGGTCACCAGCGACGGCACGAAGATGGGCAAGACCGAGTCGGGCTCGCTCTGGCTTGCGGCGGAAAAGACCAGCCCGTACCAGTTCTTCCAGTATTGGATCAACCTCGCCGACAGCGAAGTCGACCATTGCCTGCGGTTCCTGACCGACCTGAAGCGCGAGCCGATCGAGGCGATCTTGGCCCAACACCAAGAAGACCCGGGCCGCCGCGGGGCCCAGCGCCGCCTGGCCGCCGAGCTGACCCGGCTGGTCCACGGCGACGACGGCCTGGCCACGGCCCAGCGCGCGACCGACGTCTTCTTCGGCGCCGAGATCAGCGAACTGACCGACGCCCAGCTCACCGACATCTTTGCCGACGTCCCCAGCCGCGCCCTCCCGCTCGAGCGCCTCTCGGGCGACGGCCTCCCGGTGATCGACGCCTTCTGCGAATCGGGCCTCACCAAAAGCAAAGGCGAGGCCCGGCGCCTCATCACCCAAGGCGGCGCCTACGTGAACAACCGCCGCATCGACGACCTCGACACCCACCTCCACCCCACCGACCTCGCCAGCGAGTCCGTCCTCGTCCTCCGCTCGGGCAAAAAGAAGTACGCCCTGTTGCGGTTCGGGGGGTGAGAACGGCTGTTCTTGGCGGCCAGGGGAGCCCGGCGGCAAGAACCACCAGCGGCTCGCCACACGTTCCACCTCGCATGACGCAACTTCCGGGCAATAGGGAAGTTCCGTCATGCGTGTGAGTTAAGGCATTGGCACCCGGAAATCGCACTTAGGGAGTATCCAGGAGGTTCGGCATGCGGCATTCAGCCCATTCGAACTCGTTGCACTCGCCACGGATGTGCAGTAAGATCACCAACACAAGCATGAAGTGGCTATCGCAAGCGCAACACCGAACCTATTTTGGCACCGAGTGCGAAGCAGAGCTAGTGAAAGTGCAGTGATCTTTTCTGGTCAAGCGAGATGAAACACGGGAACGCTGGAGAATGACAATGCCA
>JBDRTC010000574.1:0-8390 GCA_043824335.1 Planctomycetota bacterium
CTCGGGAAACCTCGGTAAGATCGGCGTCGTCCGCACGTTCGTCTTCTACAACCAGGGCCCCGAGGGCATCGGCACCCAGCCCGCCGGCGATCCGCCCGAAGGGCTCGACTGGGACCTCTGGCTGGGACCCGCCAGAAAGCAGCCGTGCAACCCGCTGGCGATCGCCGGCGCGTATCCGCACGCCTCCTTCATGGATTTCGGCGGCGGGATGACGCCCGGCATGGGCCCACACATCGTCGACCTCCCCTATTGGGCCCTGGAGTTGGGCTATCCGATCACCACGAGCAGCTCGGGCGGGCGCTACCTCATCCAGGATTCCGGCGACGCCCCCGATACCCACGAAATCCTCTGGCAGTATCCCCAGATGACGATGACCTGGATGATGTCGCTCACCAGCAGCTACAGCTTCGATCTGAAGGGCAAGAGCGCGCTGGGCATCTATTTCCACGGCACCAACGGTACGCTTTACTCGAACTACGGGCTCCACGAGATCGTGCCCGAGGGCGACCGGATGAAAGACGCCCAAACGCCCGAGGAGTCGATTCCCCCTTCGCCGGGCCACGAGCGCCAGTGGCTCGACGCGATCAAGAGCCGCCAACAGCCGAGCGCGAACGTGGCGTACCACAACAAGCTCAACGCGGCCCTTTGCCTGGGAACGCTCGCCCTGAAGCTCGGCCGCTCGATCCGCTTCGATCCGGCGAGTGAGACCATCGTCGGCGACGAAGAGGCCGCCCGCCTGGCCGTGCCCGAGTATCGCGATCCGTGGAAGTTCCCCGAACAATACCTTTCCTGATCGATGGCCGCTTGCGGCTTCGCCGCGGCGACTCAGAACGCAACCGCCTGTCGTGGAGGACTCCGCCATGAAGCGAGCGACGTCAATCCCTTCGTTGATCTCTTGGCTTGCCGCTCTGTCGGTCATCGCCTGGACTGCGCAACTACGTGGAGCAGAACCAGCGCAGTCGGAGCCAGGCGCGGACCAGAAGCTCGAACAGGTGGTCGTCGTCTTCAAGACGCATTTCGACATCGGCTACACCGACCTGGCCCGAAACGTGGTCGAGCGGTACCGCACCTCGATGATCGACAAGGCGCTTGAGGTTTGCGACACGACGCGCGAGCTCCCGCCGGAGCACCGGTTCATTTGGACGATCCCCGGCTGGCCCATGGAGCAGATCCTCTGGTCGGGCCAAACGCCCGAGCGCCGCGAGCGGATCGAAGCGGCAATCCGCGACGGCCGGCTCGTCTGGCACGGTCTGCCCGGCACGACCCACACCGAATCGCTCGACCTGGAGGACTTCGTCCGCGGGCTGCGGTTCTCCTCCGACCTCTCCCGCCGGTTCGGCATGCCGCTGGCGCGCGACGCCAAGATGACCGACGTGCCCTCGCACACGTGGATCGTGCCCACCGTGCTCAAGCACGCGGGCATTGATTTCTTGCACTTGGGCTGCAACTCGGCCAGCGGGTCGCCGGAGGTGCCCCTTTTGTTCTGGTGGGAAGGGCCCGACGGATCGCGGCTTTTGACGATGTACGAAGCCAGCGGCTACGGGAGCGGCCTCGTACCGCCGGAAGACTGGCCCCACAAGACGTGGCTTGCCCTGATCCACACGGGCGACAACCACGGCCCGCCCACGCCCGAGGAGGTCCAAAAGCTCCTCGATCAGGCCGCCCGCGAGCTTCCCGGCGTGAAGGTCCGCATGGGCCGCCTCTCCGACTTCGGCGACGCGATCCTCGCCGAAAATCCCGACCTCCCCGTCATCCGCGCCGACATGCCCGATACCTGGATCCACGGCATCATGTCGATGCCCGAAGAAACGAGCGTCGCCAGGTCCGTCAGGCCGCGGATCGGGGCCTTGGAAGCTTTGAACACGCTGCTTTGCACCTGGGGCGTCGAAACGCCCGCCGTCGAAGGGGAGATCGCCGACGCCTACGAAGGCAGTCTGATGTACGGCGAGCACACCTGGGGCTACTCGATGAGCCCGTTTGGGTATCACTATGGGAAGGAGTGGGAGGAGCTGCTCGCGAAAGGGCATTACGCACGCCTTGAGGAATCGTGGGGCGAGCACGGGGGATATATCCACAAGACCCACCAAGTCGTGTCGCCGGCGGTGTTGAACAACGTGGACGCGTTGGCGCGGTCGGTCAAGGTCGACGGCCCGCGGATCGTCGTGTTCAACCCTCTGCCCTGGACGCGGGATGCTCTGGCTAGCGCCTCCATCGATGCAGGGCTTGAAGGAAACCTCCTGGATGCGGAAAGCGGCGAGGTTGTTCCTGTCGGGCACATGACGAGAGGAAGGGGCAAAGGAGAGCAGACAATGCTCAGCTTCGTGGCGAGGAACCTTCCCCCGCTGGGATACCGCACTTTTGTCTGGACGAAGAGTCCGGATGGAGGGCCGGCTCCAGCCGCCGAGGGAAAGCCGCCCCGAAGCGAATCGTCGCAGACCATCGAGAACGAGCACTTCCGTGTTGAGCTTGATCCGGCGCGGGGAGTCGTGGCCTCGCTGGTCGATAAGCGCTTTGGCCGCGAGTTGGTCGATAGGTCGTCGAAGTACGGTTTCGGACAATACCTCTACGAGCGATTCGATTCGGACAACATCGACGCGTATTTCAAGTCGTACCTGAAGCACATCCCGGGCTGGGCCCCTCACTTTGCCCGAGGAGATCTGCCGCCGGCTGGAGAAGCTCCTTACTCAATTGCTTCCCCGAAGGGGTTCACTTCACGCGTTTGGCAAACCGACGTGGCGGCTGGGGCTCGCATGCTGAGTGGAGTCGACGACGATTTCCCTCACAACGTCACGCTTTCGGTCAGCCTGCGCCGTGACCGGCCCTACGTGGACCTGCGTTGGCTGATTGCGGACAAGAGGCCCGATCCGTGGCCGGAGGCCGGGTGGCTGTGCTTGCCGTTCCGGATCGACGAGCCGACGTTCCGCCTGGGCCGTCTGGGCTCGGTTGTGGACCCGGCCAAGGACGCGCGCCGGGGCTCCAATTTCGAGACGTTTTGCCTGACAAGCGGCATGACCATTACCGGTCCGGACGGCGCGGGCGTGGGATTGCTTCCTTTCGCGTCGCCCGTGGTGAGCATCGGGCAGCCCGGCCTTTACAGGTACTCCAAAGAGTTCGGGTCGCGGGAGCCCGTCGTGTTCGTGAATCTGTTCAACAATGTGTGGGGCACCAATTTCCAGCAGTGGGTCGGCGGCTCGTGGGAGTCGCGGATTCGCATCTGGTCGGTTGAGGGGAAGGGAATCGAGGCCGACCTGATCACGCCCTCGTGGGAAGCCCGGTCGCCGTTCCAGGCCGCGTTCTTCGATGGTCCGGCCGGCACGCTGCCGCCCTCGCAGTCCGGGATCGAACTCTCGCGCAAGGGCGTGCTGGTCACGGCCTTCGGGCCCAATCCGGACGGCGAGGGGATCCTGCTCCGGCTTTGGGAGCAGGCCGGCGAGGACGGAGTGTTGCGAGTTCGTTTGCCCAAAGAGATGAACGTCACCGAGGCCCAACCGTGCGATCTTCGCGGCCAAGCCGACGGCGATCCGATTCCGATCCGCGACAGCGAGATCGAGGTTCCGCTCACGCACTTCGCCCCGGTGAGCCTGGTTTTGAAGCCTCGGCCCTGAGGTCGTGAACGGCCGTCAAGTGACCGTTTCGAGCTCGCCGGCCACGGGCTCCAAAACGACTTCCTCCTCGCCGAGGTGGACCTCGGCCACGCGGTCGGTGGTCTCGAAGAGGATCAGCAGGTGGTCCCCCGGCGCGGCGTGGCGGCCGCGGAGCACGGGCCCGAGGCCCCAGGCGCAGCCGTCCTTGGAGACGAGCGTGCCCGCTTCCTCGCCGTCGGGCATCCGGATCGTGAACCTGCCCCGGACCTGGTCCTTCATGGCGGCCGGCACCGTAATCACCCCACCCGAGATCGCGGCCTTCGACAAATGGTACGCCAGGTATGCCCGGCCGTCGGCGGCCCGGCCGAAGCTTCTGAGCACTTTCATGGACGGGGTCCCCGCCTTTCGCGCGGCCAGCGATTGGACCAGCTTCCGGTCGACCTTGGCGCCCAAGAGGCCGTACACGCTGCGTCCCACTTGAGTGATCACCGGCGAGCACATGATGATGGCGTTGAAGCTGAAGCGGTTCATTCCCTCGCCAATGCAGTGCTCCTCGAAAGCGCCGCGTTCCATGACCGGACCGTGCTCCTTGAGCACGCGGACCATGCTCGCCTCGACCCCGGCCAGGACCTCGCGCCAGTCGCGCGGCGGATCGCCGACGATCGTGTTTCCTTCGACCCGCACGCCCGGCATCCGGCGGCAGAACTCGACCAGCACGTTAGCCGGCGGCGCCCTTCTGCCCGCTCTTCGGTAGCGGGCGACGGCCGAGCGAAGCTTCGAGACCGGGATTCGCTGCGCCACCGAGAGGACCTTCTCGATCATCTTCGGCAGACCGTACTGCGGGAGCGATTCCAGTTGGAACCAGCCCCGCTCCCGGTCGAGCCACTCGAAGTCGGCAAGCGATTGGAGCGTTTCCTCGACCAAAAGCAGATCGACTTTTCCGGGAAGCCGCGGCGACACTTCCGCGGCCACGTCGCCGACCGTGGTCGCTCCGTAGCTCAACACGGCGCGCCTGGCCGCCTGCACGATCACCCGAGGGGCGGGCGAACCGTTCGGCCTCACCGCCAGTTGGCGCCCTTCCACCACGACCAGTTCGAAATTCACTTCTCGGGAAAGGAACCCGGCCGCGTCCCGGATCGCTTCCAGCGACAGCCCGCAAGCGGAAAACCCGGCCGCATCCAGCTCCGGTTTCAGTTCGTCGACCCTCTTGGGAAGCCGCTTGGCAATGAAGGCCAGCACGCGGTCGAGCACTGGCGCGAACACCTTGGCCCCGCGGTTCCGCTTCATCGCCCGCACGCACACCTGCCGGATCCGCTCCCGGCTCAAACCGTATCGCTTCCCCAGTTGTTCCAGGGTGTGGCTTCCGGTGCTGTCCCAACCGTAGTAGAGGGCAACGATCTCCCGGTCGCGCCCGTCGGACGCACGCTGCGTGACCACAGGAGAGAAAATCTGCATCAACTCTGCTTCCAGGGTCTGCTCGCGGATTTCCCTGATGGCGCGGTGGACTTCGCAAATCTGCTCGTAAAGCAGGAGGGGATCGGGAGGGTCCAACCGACGTTTGAGCAAATGGCTGACCAGTTCGGCCACCGTGTCGGCTTCCGTGTCGATCGCCCGCAAGAGCCCGCCCAGCCGCGGGTCGCTGAAATGGATCTGCGGCGCCTCGGGGAGCCTCGCCAGCGCTTCGGCCTCGGCGGTCAGCTTCTCGTCGAGCTTTCCCTCCCGGGCAGCCAGCGTTTCCAGCGAGCTGAGCAGGTCGACCAGGCACTTTGCCCCAAAAGCCTTCATGTCGAGAAGGTCGCCTACGGTGCGCTTCCCGAGGTCCCCGGGCCGCTTTGCGAAGCCCTCCCGCACGAGGCAGTTGTAAGTGCGATTTTCGAGCCTGAGGTCCTCCAATCGCATGGACTTGGGCGGCCCTGGCAAACGCCGCTGGCGCACGGCCCGGTTGTAGGCGCTCGCGTTCACCCGCGCAACGATCAGGTCGGCCAGCCTGCGGATTTCCTCCGGACCAAAGCGGTTCCACGCCCCCTCGTCGAGGTCTGAGAGTTTGAGCCCCAGCCCTTCCGACTCGGGCGCGAAGTCTTCCGGGAGCGGGTCCGCGAGGATTTCCCGGAGCGTTTCCGGGGCGAGCCGATGGCCCGGGCGGGGATAGCGGCACGAGACCCGGAGCGGCTTGATCGGGGCCGCCTGCCCGGACCGAAGCTTCATCCGCTCCTTTGGGTGATCGTTGACGTACTCCAGCGAAGTGAGCAGGTCGACGAGACATTTCACCCAGAACCCTCGCAGTCCCAGGATCCCCTCAATCGTGACGCCCCGCAGATCCTGCGGCCGCTCGTGAAGCCCCGCCGCCGCCAGGCAATTGACCGTCCGGACTTCCAGGTCCAAATCCGCAAGCTTCATCCCCCGGGGGATCGGAGGCAGTTGGCGATCGGCGATCGGCATGGGCATCCGCGCGGCCCGGCCCACGGCTTGCACGACCTCGCCGGCCAGCTTCCGGCACCGCTGGTCGCCAAACCGCTCCCAGGACGATTCATCGAGGTCACAGAGCAGCAGATCGTCGCCGCCTCCGTTGGGGAGGACCCCTCGCGGGGTAGGCTCCTCGAGCAGTTCACGCAAGGTCGACGGCGCCAGCCGATGACCGCGGCGGGGATATCGACTTCTTCCCATGCGACTGATCCTCCGGAACCGTTGGCAGCTCGCCGAGCATCCCGACTCGACTGGATCACAGACGCTCGGATCGAGCGCAAAACCGGCACCAGCGACGGACGCGAACGTTGAGTCGAACGACAGTCTTCCGGACAACGACAGGACGTGATGTCTTGCCCACACGGACGGATGCACAAGCGCCTTGGAAGTCGATTGCCCCGACGCACCGTCGAAACGCCGCGCAGCATGACTGCCAACCTTTTTACCACAACTTTTGGCCCTTGCCTACCTGCCAAGTGCATGTTTTTGCCCACCATTCCCGATCCGCTTTTCTCCGGGACGGGCATGCGATCTCGACACCCACTCCGCGAGGAGGCAACGCACACAATCTCTTTGATAACAAGTACTTACGATTCTCATGCGCGCTCAAACAGGCGTTCGCACGGGGGTAACAGACGTGGGGTGCGATCCCGTATGGTGGGTCGAGGGGAGCAAGACCCACGCGGCCATCTCCCGACGGACGCCCGCTACTTCTGCTCGACCACCACGCAGCCCACGTCGTTGGGACCGATCTCAAGGCGGACGATCGCGTCCGGGCCGTCGAGCGTGAAGTCGGCGGGCCGCTCGTGCCAGGCGTCGTGGTAGGTGGCGCCGTCGACGTGCCGCAGGCGCAAGACGGTGCCACGAACCGTTCGATGCCGCGAATTGTAGAGCGTATAGACCGTCTTTCCCGGCGTCGAGAAGGCGTTGGCAAACACGCCGCCCATTTCCGTGGGCACCAGGGGCGTCGGCTCGTCGCCGGCAAAGGCGTCGCCGTGTTCGCGGAGGATGCGATGGCATCGACGGATCGCCTCACGCGTCTCCGGCTCAAACCACTCGGCCGCCGGCCCTTCCAGCCAGATGGCCTCGCCGTTGAAGAAAACCCACTTCACGCCCGTGGCCCAACTGCCCGTCGGCTTGTCGCAGTAGAGGATCTCGATCGTCTTGAACCCGGGCACGGCAAAGCGGAAAAGGTTCAATGGCACTCGCGTCTCGGTGCGTTGGGCCGCGTTCATCGCGTAGGTGAAGCTTCCGTCCTGGTACTGCGAGGTGACGTCGACCGGCGACTCCTCGGTGTAAAGGGCCACGCCCCGCTTCACGCCCTCGATCCGCTCGCGGACGATCCGCGTGGTCTCGCGTTCGCTCGCAACCGCGTAACTGGGCACGTCGTGGCCGTGCTCGCTCGACCAGCAATCCTTCCCCGAGCCGGTAAAGCCGAACTGGTCGAGATACATGCCGTCGACGTCGAGCTCCTCAACCTTCGTGGCGTAGGTCGAGGCCTGCACTTCGCGCCAGGCGGGGACGGCCGGGCAGACGAACATCTCCGTGCTCTCCGGCCAGTACAACCCCTTGTGGTCGGAACCGACGAGCTGCCACTTCGGGCCGAACTCCTGCCCGAGCCTGCCCCGTTCCTGGAGCAGATAGCCCTCGATGTAAAGCCCCACGGGCACACCCTGGGCCTGGATGCCTGCGATGGCCTCGCGAAGCGCTTCGCGCCCGCCCAGGTACTCGTACGGCGAATGGTCGCCCGTACGCCCGTAGATCCGCCCCAGCGGTCCGCAGTTCCCCCAATCGAAGAGGTGCAGGTAGTCGATACCACCGAACTCGCGCCGGGCCTCGTCCACGGCCCGCTCGAGTTGGATCTCGCCTTGCTCGGCGTTGTAGAGCGGGTCGAGCCACCAGAGGAACCGCTGGCGGAAGTTAAAGACCTCGCGGAACCACGGCTTGCGCGGCGAGAGGGGCTCGTACCAGGAGTTCACCCAGCCGCGATACGCCTGGAAACCGCGGCGCAGGTCGCCGTCGGTGGCGCTGAGAATCGCGGGGGCCGTGGTGAACCGCTCGCCCGGCTTGAGTTTCATCTCAGGATATTCCACGCCGAGGGTGAAGGAACCGGCTTCCTTCTTGAGCAGGTAGAGCTTTTGTAGGCATTCGGTGTCGAGGGTGCGAAGCGCAAGCCCGCGCCCGTCGGCGGGGCTGAACGTATCGAGAAATTGCACGGGAAACAGCCCGCAATAGCGCTGGCGATACGAACAGGGCCGGTTGTCCAGAGCGGCTCCCCGTTTGGGAACGAGATAGTAGGCGTCGTCGGCCTTTTCACCAAGCCGATAGGGGCCGATCGAGGGA
>JBDRTC010000575.1:0-7065 GCA_043824335.1 Planctomycetota bacterium
CTCGCTCCGCCTGATCGGCCGGCCTTTCCGCTTCGAACTCGGGAAACGGCGGTGACGATTCCGACGAAGGGTGTGCCAGCTCTACTAGCGGTGCTAGCTGAGGGACCCCCTCGGGGGTCCCTCCCATCTGCTCTTCTTCCCGCTTCTTCAGGTGGTCAAACATCTCTTCCTCCTTTGCAGTGATCTTCTCACTGCACTGGGAGGAAGCTCTTACTCCACCTATTTCACCGCTCTAAACGGCAAGCATTTCGGACAGCATAACACCGGTCGCGGCGGACATCCCCGCGGCGCCGAGGTTTGAGGCGCTGCCTGCGTTTGCCACGACGTTGCCCAAGAAAACCTGAATGGCCGGGTTGCCTGACTGAATGCTAAGCTGGCCGACGATCGAGGAACCTTGGGACTGCGAGGCTAGAGAATCGATCGACAGCCCCCGCGTTGTCATCGCTCGCCCAACCACCATTCGTGTCGGAAAGGACAAGGAAGCTGTTGGTTTGCGGGTCTATCGGCATGGCTGGGCAGGTGACCCGGGCCGTGGAAGGGTTGCACGTGCCGGAGGTTTTGCGGAAAGCCAATTGAGTCAACCGGGCAGGAAGAACTGGTTTGCCGCGGAGATCGCCAGCCCTATGGCGGTGGAGATTTGCTGCCACGCGAATCGGAACAGATCGCGAGCCTCCTCGGCGCCGATCGTGAGGGCCACCGTGAAAAGCACGCCGATTGCCGTGTGCAACCAGTCTTGGCGGGCCATGCGATGGATCGCCCCTCGGAGGTACTCGAATTGACGGTCGACCCGTTCGCTCTGCTCTTGCTGCATTTGAACGGAGGACCGGAGGTACTCCCTGATTTCGGCGACGGCGGTATCGAGGCGGGCAGACTCGTCCTCCGCAAACGGGGTATTCTCCAGCGACGCGGCGGACCCTGCCAAGGCCCTCTCTTGGGCGATGGCAGCCCAAAGGTCCGGGGCATCGATTTCTCGCTTGACAGTCAGTGCCCAAATGTGCACGTGATCCCGCATCGCCGCCCAACTGTCGCAAGGCTCGAAAGCGCGAGGTTTTTCTGGGGCGGGGAAATATGTAGCCCAATGGGAGAGCCCATGCCGGTCATGGGGATTGCCCCGCAGGTCAAAGGTGAAGCTCCATCCGGTCGGCCTGTGTGTCAGCACAGAAAGCCAAGCTTTGCCGACGCCCATCATCCCCCCCTCCGCCTTCGTCTCCCCCCAGTCGAATTCCGCGGGATCGAGACCGTTGTTTTGGAGAACCTCCAGAACCTCGTTGGCCTGAGTCTTGTGGATCAGTTGTTTCTCCATCTCTGGGCCTCCCCACCCGCAATCGAGTGTAAAATTGAGTGTTGGGCCTTTGGAGGGCCTTTGTGAATCGACGTAAGTCAATGGCCGAGAAGGGATTTGAACCCTTACACCCCTTACGGGATACGGGATTTTAAGTCCCGTGCGTCTACCAGTTCCGCCACTCGGCCCGGTCGGCTTGCTGCGGATGCGGCAAGCGTTGGGGGAAGTTTGTGTTGGCAGGCAATCGTTACTGGGTTTGGGACGGTTGCCGGCCGCCGTTGCTTGCCGAGGCGATGCGGTTGATGGCGTTGAGGAACGCCTTGGCGCTGGCTTCGACACTGTCGGTGGAAACGCCGTGGCCGCGGTATAGTTCGCCCTCGTGCTCCACTTGGACCATCACCTCGCCTTGCGCGTCTTTGCCCACCGTGACGCTGTGCACGCGGAAGTCACGGCAGACGACCGAGATTCCGGTGACCTCCTCGATCGCCAGGAAGATGGCGTCGATGGGCCCGTCGCCGCACAACTGATGGGCGCTGAGGACCTCGCTGCCCCGGCGCACGGAGATCGCCACCTCGGGCACTTTTCCGGTGCCCGAGGTCACCTGGTACGATTCCAGCGACCAGAGTTCCGAGACCCCGTGGATCTGCTGCTCGATCAGGGCGGCGATGTCGCCATCGTAGATCTCCTTTTTCTTGTCGGCCAGCTCTTTGAACTCGTCGAAGACGAGGTTGAGCTGATCGCCGGTGAGTCGGTATCCCAGGGCCTTGGCCCGGTCGGCCAGGGCGGCTCGGCCACTGTGTTTGCCCAGAACCAGGTCGCTCATGGTGAGGCCGACGTCTTCGGGCCGCATGATCTCGTAGGTGGTGCGTTCCTTGAGCATGCCGTCCTGATGGATGCCCGCCTCGTGGGCGAAGGCGTTCTGACCGACGATCGCCTTGTTCCGCTGCACCTGGATCCCCGTGACCGTGGCGACCAGGCGGCTGGTGGGGACGAGCCGCCGGCTAACGACTCGCGTGCCGGCGTGGTAGAAGTCGTTTCTGGTTTTCAGGGCCATAACGATTTCTTCCAGCGAGCAGTTACCCGCCCTTTCGCCGATCCCGTTGATCGTGCATTCGACCTGTCCGGCGCCGGCTTCCACGGCGGCCAGGCTGTTGGCCACGGCCATGCCCAGGTCGTTGTGGCAGTGGACACTGATCACGGCCCGATCGATGTTTGTCACGCGGCGGCGGAGGATCTCGATGACCCGGCGCATGTGGGCGGGTGTCGCGTAGCCCACGGTATCGGGAATGTTCACCGTGGTGGCGCCGGCGTCGATGGCGGCCTCGACGACTTCGCAAAGGAAGTCGACTTCGGTCCTCACGGCGTCTTCGGGCGAGAACTCGACGTTGGGGCAATAGCCCACTGCCCTTTTCACTCCGTCCACGGCCCGCTGGATGATCTGGCCTTTGTCCATCTTCAGCTTGTGCTCGCGATGGATGGCGCTGGTGGCCAGGAAGACGTGAATCCGCGCTTCTTGGGCGTACTTGACGGCCTCCCAGGCGCGATCGATATCCTCGGGCCGGCAGCGCGCCAAACCGCAGACGACCGAACCGCGGACCGTCTTGGCGATCTGGCGGACAGCCTCGAAGTCGCCGGGCGAGGCGATCGGGAAACCGGCTTCGATCACGTCGACCCCCAACTCGACCAGGGCCTGGGCGACCTCCATTTTTTCGTGCAGGTTCATGCTCGCGCCGGGCGACTGCTCGCCGTCGCGGAGCGTGGTGTCGAAAATGACGATTTGTCGAGATGTTGACTCGTTCATGCGTTGTGGTTCCTCTTGCCTGGGCTCCTTGACGCCACGAAAAAACCCCGGCGCCGCCAGGGGCCTCGGGGTTTGTTTTTCTTGGTCGAATGAATCAGCTCTGCGCAAACCCTAAGGCCGACCCCCAGCTAGGGGTAATAACAAGAGCGGCAAGAGGTTTGCAGGCATTGCCATAGCACATCCTAACGAAGCTCACGCGATTGGAACAAGTCTACAAGACTAGAGTGCCCGAGTCAAGCGTTTAGGTTCGCTCGTTTGGCCGCCGCACTGAAGCCGAAGGATCGCGTGATCCGATCTTCAATTGCGGCGGCCTTTCCGGTAACCTAACGTTAGAAAACCGCAATATAGGGCGACAGGGCAACCTGGGGGACACGTGGCAGATGGTAGGCGAGAATCTGGACCTTTCGAGTGATCCGGAATTGGCGCGGTCCGAGAATCGAACGAGTCGCGGACGCCGGTTCTTGGGTATCCGTTTCGCCTGTTGTGAGGTTTACACAAGGGTTTACGCCAACCGCGCTCGAACGGCCTACGAGGGGCACTGTCCGAAGTGCTTGCGCAAGGTCTGCATCCACATCGGCCCTGAAGGGACCGATTGCCGTTTTTTCACTGCCTATTGAGCCAGACGGCGATTTCGGGTAATCTCCCTCGCCCCGCTCCCCTTGCTCCACGAGACCGAGCCGGCCACCCGTGGGCAGGGGCAAGCGTCGGTTGCCCTGTCGAGCTGTTCCATGGACTACGAAATCCAACGTTGTACCCGATGCTGCACCACAACCGGACGACAGTTGGAGCCCGGGGAGGAGTTCTACTCGATGGTCGTTAGTGAAGGGGCCGAGCTGAAGCGGCACGACTATTCGCCGGAGGCTTGGAGCGGACCACCCGACGGGGTCATTGGCTGGTGGAAATCGCAGATGCCCGACCCCGCTTCCAAGCGGATGCACTGGGCCCCGAACGAGGTGATGCTCCATTTTTTCGAGCAGCTCGAGTCGCGGCCGGAAAAGCACGACATGCGCTATGTGCTGGCGCTGCTGCTGGTCCGTCGCCGCGTGATGCGACAGGAAGAGCGCGAGGTGGACGACGCGGGCCGGGAGGTGCTGGTCTTGCACTGTTCACGGCGCGACACCACGTACCGGGTTCCGGTGGTCACGCCGGACCAGTCACGGGTCGACGCAATCCAACAAGAGCTGGCCGAGCTGCTCTTTGCCAAGGCGGGCTGACCGGGGTGTAAACGGGCCGAAACACGAAGTGAGCGGAAGATCCATGGAAGGATACCCAAAGGCTCTGCGGTCGCTCGCAGCCGCGGGGCTTCTCGCGCTTTGCGGATCGGGCTGTGCCTGGCTGAGACCGCCTCCCCAACCCATGCTGCCCCAGGCGCTGCCGCCTTCGCCGAGCCTGGAACAGGTCACCCGGGTCGTCAACAACAACAGCTCGCAGATCCATTCCTTCTCCACCGATGAAGCGACCCTCAGCGTGCCGGGCGCTCCGTCGCTTCGCACGAGCATCGCCTTCGAGCGGCCCTGCCGATTGCGCCTCCGGTCCGGAACCGGGATCACCGGCGTGGAACTCGACGTGGGCAGCAACGACGAGCTGTTCTGGATCTGGATCAAGCGGCAGCCGCCGCTTTACTACTGTCGCCACGATCAGTTCGCCACGAGCCCGGCGCGGCAAATGGTGCCGATCGAGCCGCAGTGGCTGATCGAGGCATTGGGGATCACTGGGTTTGATCCCGCCTTGCGGCACGAGGGCCCGAGCTTCGGCCCGGGCGGAAGGCTGGAGATCCGCACTTTCCGGGAGACCCTCGACGGCCCGACCACCAAGATTACCACGGTTGACACCGTAACGGGGGCCGTGGTCCAGCAGAGGCTGTACGATCATCAAGGAGCGCTCGTCGCCCAAGCGACGGCCGAGCAGCATCGTCTCGACCCGCTCACCGGGCTAATCATGCCTCGGATTCTGGCGATTGAATGCCCCCGGGCACAATTCTCAATTCGAGTGGACTTGGGCAGGGTGCGGATCAACCCTCCGCCGGGCGTTTCGCCGGAACTGTGGACGATGCCCAGCTTCCAGGGCTGGCCGACGGTCGATCTGGGAAACCCCAACCAGGGGCCGGCTCCCATCTATCCGCCCGCCACGCCGCCGGCCAGGCTCTCCTCGCGCCCGAATCCGCCGCACCGGAACTGGAACCGGATGCCCTATTGATCCTTGCACAAGTCAGGGCTTTCGCCGATCATATACGAGGGGCCGTCGGGCCCACGAATGAAGGGGCGAGGTCTATGCAATGGGCGCCAATCGTAAGCTTTACGACGACCTGACGGGAATCGGCCGTATTTCCGACCTCTTCCAGCAGTAGAAGAGTGTGCGATGACCACCGGTGCTTATCTGAAAAGCGCGGAGCAAATTGTCCGAGGCGCCGGAGATATTGCCCGGCGCGGGTTCGGCCGGTCGCCGGTAGTCCGCCTGAAACCGGCCGGGGAACCGGTGACCGAGGCCGATCTCCAGGTGGAACGGCATATCCTGGGAACGCTGCGGGAACAGTATCCCAACCACGGCTTTCTCTCGGAGGAAGCAGGCCAGGTCGGGGACGATTGCGAGTACCGCTGGATCCTGGACCCGATCGACGGCACCAAGTACTACGCAAGGGGAATTCCCCTTTACTCGATCTCGCTGGCGCTGGAGCGACGCGGGGAGCCGATCGTCGGCGTGGTGTTCAACCCGGAGACGGGCCAGATGTTCTGCGGGGCTAATGACCGAGACGCAAGGTTGAACGACGTCGAGATTCGCTGCTCCCAAGCGAAGCGGCTCGAAGAGACCACGATTTGCCTGGAGATTCCCAGCAGGGATTCTCCGGCCAGCCAACGAAAGTGGGCGATGGAAAAGATGGGGACTTTGGTGGATCACGTCGGGAGAGTGAGAATGCTGGGCGTGGGCGCGCTGGGCCTGTGTTTTGCCGCTGCCGGCGCTTTTGACGCCTACCTGAATCTGGGAAGCGGGTCCCAGCATTACGACATTGCCGCAGGCCGTATAATTGTAAGCGCAGCCGGGGGACAGTTTGTTCCCGTCGGAGAAAGGATCGTGGCCGGACCCGCCGTTCTCTGTGAGCAATTATTGGATCTCCTGGGATTGGCAGCCCGTTGAGTGAGCGATGGGGCCGCCCTCCCCGACAAGAGAGGGTCCCTTTGAGCGTTTTCAAGACACATGACATCCGCGGTCGGGCGGCCACGGAACTCACGCCCGAGCTGTTTCGGCGCTGGGGATTCACCCTGGGGCGTCAGCTCGAGCCGAAGGCCAAGTTCGTCGCGGGAGGCGACGTCCGAGACTCGACCGCCGAATTCCTCGCCGCGCTGATCGACGGGCTTTGCCTGGCGGGACTCGACGTGGTCGATCTGGGAACGCTTCCCACGCCGATGATCCATTACGCAAAACGCCGGATCGAGGCCGCCGGCTGCGCGATCGTGACGGCCTCGCACTGTCCCGCGGACACTAACGGCCTGAAGTGGATGCTCGGCGATCGGCCGCCGACGGCCGAGGAGGTTCGTCTCCTGGAGGAAAGCGACGAAACCGCGGAAGCCGACCCAAACGACCGGCCTCGCACCGCGCCGCGAACGCTCGACGTCTCCTTCGACTACGTGGCGTGGCTGCAAGAGACCTGGGTGGAGGCCCGCCACTTCGAAGACCGGATTGTGTTGGACCCGGGCCACGGGTGCTGGGCCGCCCGGGCAAGACGGTATTTGCAGGCCGTCTTCCCGCGATGTCTTTTCTCGGCCATCCACGACACGCCCGACGCGGCGTTCGGCGGCCGGCTCCCCGATTGCTCGCGGCCCGAGCAGCTTGAGGAACTGGCCGACGCCGTCTACCAGGAGAGGGCCCAGTTGGGAATCGCCTTCGACGGCGACGGCGATCGGGTGGCGTTCGTCGACAACGAGGGGTCTGCACTGACCGCCGAGGAAGCCACCTGCCTGTTGCTTGAGAGCGTCGGCCCCCAGCT
>JBDRTC010000576.1:0-4167 GCA_043824335.1 Planctomycetota bacterium
GGAGGGCGCCCGAAGACATTCAGCCGTTCTTGCCCTGGAATCTCTCTGCCGATCGCCGTGCGGCATTGACCATGCGAACCACGACTCCAGCCGCCGCCGATACCTCATGACATTGCCGATCACCGGCTTGTTTTCCAGCCCCCCGTCATCCCACCTTCCATCGCCCCCCCTCGCCGGAGTAAACCTACTCCTGGGCAATTCCCTGCGCTAACGGGTTGGACGAAGCTTTGCCACGCATACAGGCACCAGCGCGGCGATGTTGCCACTGGGGCATTCTGTCCAAGCGGAAACGGAAATGCCAGATAGCGCAACCTCGCCTCTGCCAGCGATTTGCGCCTTGAAATCAGCATACTCATGCACCTCCGACATCGCAAGCCCAGCGCAAAGCCGCGTTGGAAAACCACTTGCGTCAAGCTCCTTCCGGTCCGGCCGTGTCACGGCCCAGGTGCTTGAAAGACGCCATCAGACGACCTGGAAGGACGTTTCCTCGGCCGTCCAGTCGTCTTTTCCGGTACGGCAGCGGATGCGCTCGGCACAATCGCCACACAGGCCGATAATCAAGAGATCGTCTTCGGGCTCAAGGATTTTCGTCAATTCCCATTGCAGGCGCTCCATCTCTCGCGGTCGTAGCTTGCAGCGGAAAATGCTGTATTGGATTCGTGTCCCGTAGCCTTCGAGGTGCTTCGCAGTTCGCCGCAGGCGGCGAGACTCACGAACGTCGTAGGTCACCAGATACCATTTTTTCGCCATCGGCTCACCTCAGTCGCATTTGAGCGAACAGACCTGGCCGGCCCGTCCATTCCTTCTCCAGAAGCCGAACCTCCAACTCAATCAACCGCGCGTAAGAGAGCGAGTAGCCGATGGCCGGGTGGCGCCAAGTGTCGTTCAACCGGGTCTCGAAAAGCCGGATGGCCTTCTTCCTCCCGGGGGCCGAGAGCCATACGCGGCCCGGCGTGACCTCGAAGTCGGCTTCCGTGTCCCACTGGAGCCGATTGACGGATCCGACCAGGGGCATGTCCCAGAGCGGCACGCGAAACAGCTCCATCAGGTCGAGCACGAGCGGTTGAGCCGCCGAACGCGGCGTGTGGAAGAAGCCGAGGGCAGGCTCCAGACCCACGGCGAGGATTGCCTGGAGCACGTTCTGGTAGATCAGAGCGTAGCCGAAGCTCAAGAGCGCGTTGAACCGATCGCGAGGGGGCCGGCGGTTTCGGCCATTTGGGTGCATTGCGGAGGGTACTTCAGAACGCAATAGTTGCGGGAGGACGTCGAAGTACGCCCGGGCTGCCATCCCTTCGTGGCCGCGGACCGTCATCACGCCCTCCGCGTGGGATATCTTCCGGAGCGATTCACGGGTTACTTCGACGGCGCGAGCCACGCCAGTCTCTTCCCGGTTAGTGCCGCGGGTTGCCCGCAGAAGATAACGGAGAGCCGTCTCCACTTTGGCCATGGCCAATCGGCGAGTCAGGCGAAGGCAGACGCCGGGATCTGCTAATGCGTTGTACTGGCGCAATCGTCTCTGCACTTGACCCGCCTTCGCGGCCAGCCCGGCTACGTAGTATCCGCCGCCGGAGATCCAGTGGACCGGGATCTCCTGCTGCGCGCAGAGGTGAAGCGCCTGGGTGGTCATTTGCGAGAAACCGTGGAGCACGACGGAGCCGACATCGTGGACGGGCACTTTGTCCGCAGTGCCCTCCGGTTGCGTGACCTTGAACTGGTTCCCCGACCGCGACACCTTAGCGCCCGGGGAGACGACGTGGAGCGTCGTGGCCTCGCGTTCCGCCGGAAACATCCGCACCGGCTCCCAGCGTGGATGTGTGACCAGGCGCTCCTCTTCGGGAAGACAGACCGGAGCCAGCGAGCAGCGGAGACAGAGCCGGTCGTTCTCAGCGATCGCTGGCCGCTCCGGGGAGGCCCGCAATGCCCGGACACGATTCACGCCGTTACGGACCGACTGCCGGGCGGCCTCGTCGAGCGGCACACGCACAGTGGCGTTCTCCGCATGATACCTGATCCGCCCCTCGGACACCGTTCGGCCGAGATGCTCCTCCAACAGCATCCCATAGGCGCTCACCTGCAATGCGTCCGACGGCCAAGCGAGCAGGTGTTTACCCTCGCGACACGGCCGGCCTCGCTTGTGCTCGTAGGGGATCAGGGAACCATCCCGGCGTCGCAGGCAATCCGTCTTGCCCACCAGCCCCAACGACTCGCTGGCCATTTCCACGCTGGTCCACTCGCCGCGCTCCTCCTCCGCCTGACGCAGTTCCTCGTGCAATGTCCGCCCCGCATACACGGCATGATCGGCCACCCGGATCTCCTCCACCTCCTCCAAATAGAAGAGCCGCTCGCAATAAGCGAGGGCGTGAAGGGCCATGACGCGGAGGGGCGGGTCGAGTTGGACGCTCATATTGGTCTCGTGTGTCAACTGCCGGATGTCGGTTGTATGCGAGGCATCCGTTCGAGTTGAGGAGATTCCAGGCCACCTTCGACAAGATCGCCGGTGACGTACCGTGTTCCCGCTGATCCGACGTGGTCGACCCAAACGGGCAACGTCATCCGACCTTGTGCTTCGTCTATGAGGAAGACTCTTGCCGACTTGTCTTGGACTCGCCTTCGCACGTCCTCCTTCAGCAGCGAGACCGTGTCCACCAAGTGCGTGCTCTCGCCGAGGCTTAGGCCGCCGAAGCGATCGACTTGGCCACGGCGGGTGGGGTCAAGCGCTTGGGCAACGCGGAGTTCCAAAGTCGGCTCGGCATTGTGCTCAGCGGACGAATCGAGCCAAACGATCAACTCGATCCCGCTGAGAAGCTGCTGGTGGCCAGGAGTCCTATTGTTGCCAACACCCGGAGGGTTTTTCTTGCTCTTGATCCGCCAAAGCGTGCGGAGAACAACGCTCAGGTCCGGCTCGCCCAGGCGGGCTACCGTGACGCGACAGCCGATGTGTCGCGTACGGTCTTCTTCGCCCACCAACGAGAGCAGAAAGCCGTAGCAAGTAGACGGTGGCGGCAGTGGGTGGGTTTCCCAATACTCTCGGGCGCAACCCATTCGGAAACACCCGATGGGGACAGTGACATAGACGCCGATCATGTCATTTACCCTTCTCGTCCAAGTGGCTCTGGATTCGGCGACACGCCTCTTCAACCGCGGCCTTGACCTGATGCGGGAACAGCTTGGCGCCCTTCTTCTGAAACTCTTCGGCGGAACCGGTTGACGCAAAGCTTCCGCCGATGATCAACTCGTCGCCGTGGATGTCGGCACCGTTCTTACCGACACGTTCTTTGAAGTCCTCGGTGACGGTGACGGTCTTGCCGTCGTCCTCGGTCGTGAAGCAGTAGAGCAATCGTGGGGCAGGGTCGTCGGTGAGGCGGAGGATGACTGAATCCGGCGAGAAATCGAAAAGGAAGCGCGCTTGGTTGCCCGCCACCTCGCCCAGTCCCGCAAGGCAGCGCAGCGCCTGAGCGGCGCGCGAAGGATCGCGAAGATGAGCAGGAGTCATGGCCAGGCCGTATTGGTACCGAGTAGCGTGAATCTCAGCGGAGTAAAGCGCAGCGTACTCGCCCTTCTTCTGGGCCGACGGTGTGGCGTCCGGCGAAGCGGCGTTGAAGACCACATCGCCACTCCATGGTGTGAGAGAGACAGCCCGAGTGAGTTCGAGCACAGCTCGGCGGACCTTGGCCGAACCCTTCTTCCCTTCCTCTTGCGCGGCCTCGGCCGACATGAAGCCGAGCAGGTCGTCATCGAGGTAGTCCGGCCAGTTCTCAAAGCTGACGGTCTTCTTCTTGGCGTCGTAGTCTCGCCAACGGTTATGTCGCTCGTCCTCATCCCACCACCGGTGCAGCGTCTCAGGCTCCCCATTGGCGCTCTTTGGCGCGTCGTCGCAGAATCGCCGGCGGAGTGCGAAGCGGATTGCCTCCGCACTGACGCTCGTGTGCGGCTGTCCATACCAAATGACCTTTTGCAGGGTCGTGGTGTTCCCCTCGGTCTCACCGCGGTTGTTGGCCGCGGTTCCGTACGGCGTAACAGCATTACCAAAAACGTGCAGACTCATGCTTGATCTCCTTCTTGGTTATTCGCTCGTGTCGTCTTCCGAATCGACGACAGCCTCTTCAATCTCCTTCGCACCGCTACCGGTGTAGTGAGATGGCGCCAGTTTGACGGACACTTCGAGTG
>JBDRTC010000577.1:0-10300 GCA_043824335.1 Planctomycetota bacterium
GATCAGCACGACCCGCTTCGCCTTGCCCAACCGCCTTACCTTTCCAAATCTCTTTCGCTCCCAGTGCTCAGTCTGCAGCCGCCGCAAGATCCGCGCCGCCAGCAACCCGACCCCTCCGAGCATCGTGTCCGCCGCGATTACTCCCAATGGAATCCGCCAGAACTGATATCGAGGCGGTAGACCAAGCCGAAACGCGACCATCACGAGCAAGGCGATCCCGAGACCAATCCCGATTCGCGGCATATCCGCCATGCTCACGTAACGCCAGCTCGTCTTGTGCAGCCCCGCCACACTCAGCACCAGGAGTTGGAGCAGCACCGCGTACGGGAGCTGCAGCACGGCGTTCATCCGTGTGGCAGGCGGCGGCAGCCCGTCGAATCGGAGCACGTATGCCAGAAAGAACGCCAACGACAGTACAAAGGCGTCTAAAATGAGCTGCAATGCGCGGCGGTTCATACTCAGCACTCTCGATAAACGCTATACACTGATCGCGCCCGAATCACACCCACAACCCGCGCCAGGTCCGAGTTTATCAATAGGCGGAGGATGCCGAACGTCACTTCGCGTATGCCGGCGCTTCGCCTTATCGGGTTCATACTGTGCGCCCTCCCGTCGGCAGAGCCATGCGTTCGATGTGATCGGCATAGCGCTCGAGAATTGTCTCGAGCGCATAGTCGCGCTCGAAGAGCTCGCGCGCCCGTTGCCCCATTGAGCGACGTGCCTCGGGACTCGCATGCAGAGCGAGAAGGGCTTCTTCTATTTCGGTCGTGTTGTCCGCCCGGATCTGCACGCCAATCTGCTCCCGGCGCAACAGCTCCTCGGCCTCGCCGGGACAGCTCGACAGCATCGGGCGCCCCGCAGCCATGTAATCGAAGATCTTCGTCGGCAGCGAAAACCCATACTCGGTGCTGTAGGGCGCAAGAAGAACATCAGCGATCTCGTTCAATGCTGCCATCCCAACCGCGTCGACCCACCCGGCGAAGATCACTGCCGGACAGCCCGCCGCTAGTTTACGGTAACGCTGCTCGCAATCGCCTTTGCCGGCGATCACGACCTTGATGGGGATGCGCCCCACTAGTCTCTTAATAGCCGCGATCGTGGCCTCCAGCGGTCGCGATGCGGACATGGTTCCCGTGAAGACACAGATGAAGTCTCTCTCGGCCAGGCCTTGCGCGCGTAACGCCGCCACCTGCGCCGCAACGAGATCTGCATCGAGCCGCGCACTCCTGGCTCCCGTATGAAATACTGCATCGACGGAGGTCTTCGTGCGTTCGGCATGCTGTAGGCCAAACGCCAACTGCCGTTCGGTGACCGAGGTGAGCGACGTTGCCATACGGCAGACCCGCTTAAGTGCAGCGAACTTCCCCATAAACGCCAGCCTCCCCAAAGGGCGAAGCGCTCGCGGCAACCAGCGCACATAGTCTTCGGGCCATTCGTCGCGCACGTCGACGATGACGGGTATACCGCGATGCGCCCCGAATGCAGTAACCACGTCACATGACTCGATTGTCGGCATCGCCGCGACAATCACGTCGGGAAGGGATTCGCCTTCGATTTGTCTCGCGAGATTTTGCGCATGCTCCGCGACGTGGCGAAAGCGCGCCAAGCCGACATTCCGGCGATAACCAGGGCCATGCACCAGCACGATTTCCACACCAGCATTCGTGACGCGTGAATTAGGTGGCCCGACGAAACCGAGCGTCTGGTGGGAAAAATTGCACGCCCACCAGACGACTTTGTGGCCGCGCCGCGCCAAGACCTGCGTCAACTCGCCGTAACGCAGGAGACGTTGGCCAGACTGGAAGGGCAGCGGCTCTCCGAGTTCAACGAACCAGATACGCATGAGCAATCGGCTCGAAATCAGGCCGCGGCGACGTCGAGAAACGCCGCAATAACCTGGTCTTGTTCCGCGTCCGTGATCTCTGCGCAGATCGGCAGCGACATGATTCGCGGCACGATGCGCTCCGTGACGGGCAGAGAAATGCCGCCCGCCCAAGGCTCAAAGGCCGGCTGCCTGTTCAGCGGCACCGGGTAATGCACCCCCGTGGCGATGCCTCGGTCCGCCAACGCCCTCAGCACTACGTCACGATTTGACACCTCGACAACGTAGAGGTGGTAGACAGCCCCGACGCCGGGTGGCGGCTCTATGGTCTTGAACCCTCGCGGACGAAACACGGCGTCATAACGCGCGGCCACGGTGCGCCTTCGTTCGTTCCACGCCGCCAGATATTTGAGCTTCACCGACAGGACAGCGCCTTGAATGCCATCCATGCGGTGATTGTAGCCGACGGTATCGTGCACATACTTGCTTACACGGCCATGATCCCGCAGCTTACGAATCCGATCGGCAAGTGCGTCGTCGTTTGTAGCGATTGCGCCTGCGTCTCCATAGGCACCGAGATTTTTCCCCGGATAGAAGCTAAACGTGGCTGCTGTGCCCAGCCCACCAACTTTGTGACCGCCAACGGTCGCCCCATGCGCCTGAGCGGCGTCTTCGATGACCGCAAGCCCTCTTCGCTCCGCGATCTTGCCGATAGCCGGCATATCGCATGGCGTGCCGTAGATATGCACTGGCATTATCGCTTTCGTCTGCACAGTGATCGCGGCTTCAAGGGCGCCCACATCCATCAAATAGGCGGCCGGCTCGATGTCAACAAAAATTGGTTCCGCCCTCGCGTGCCGTATCGCGCCGGCCGAAGCCGCAAAGGTATGCCCGACCGTTACGACCTCGTCGCCGCGGCCAACCCCCGCCGCTTCCAGGGCAAGCGAGATGGCGGACGTTCCACTAGAACAGCCTATGGCATGCTTTGTCCCTTGAAATGCCGCAAATTCACGCTCGAATTTCTCGACGTAGGGGCCCAGGATAAACGCTTTGGCGTCGAACACTTGCCCGATCGCAATCTCGATCTCGCTTCGCAACGAATCATATTGCCGATCGAGATTGACGAACGGGATCTTGCCGGCCATGGCGCTCATTTCCGCTCACCCAATCGGGCGTAGGCCGGGCGGAAACGCAACGGTACTTCCTTACCGGTCTCTGCGGATTCGTACATCGCCACGATCAACTCCAGTGAACGCATGCCCTCGATGCCGTCGACAAGACGAGGACCACCGGCTGTCAGCGCCGCGACGATGCCCTCGAGGTAGCGCTGATGGCCGAACCCGTAAACGGTCGGAGGGTTTTCGTTGAATTTTGACATGACCTCCGCGTCTTCCGGGGCAGGTTCTTTGAACTGCCATGTGCGCATCTGGTTGACTGCGAATCCCCCGATTTCTACTGTCCCGTTCTCGCCTAGGAGCGACAGGCTTCCTTCCAAATCCTTCGGTCGCGTGGCGGTCGTCGCCTCGACCACTCCGATGGCTCCATTGCGAAAAGTGATGACTGCGACGCCGGTATCCTCCGCCTCGATCTTGGCAAGTGCGGTTCGCGTCTTGGCAAAGACGCTCACGGGCTCGCCCAACATCCACATTAGGAGATCAATGTGATGGCTCGCCTGGTTGGCGAAGACACCGCCGTCCAACGCCCATGTGCCACGCCAAGCGTCCTGATCGTAATAGGACTGCGGCCGGCACCAACGCACGCGCACCGTTCCCATTACTAGTTTCCCGAAACGACCCTTCTCCAGCGCGTCCCGCAGCTTGATAACGGGAAGGTTGTACCGGTTCTGTTTGACAACAAAGAAACGTACGTTGAATTGATCGCAAGCAACGATCATTGCCTGCGCGTCCTCGAGTGTCAGCGCCATTGGCTTTTCAGTGAGGATGTGCCTGCCGTACGGGGCTAGCGCAATTACGTGCTGCGCGTGCAGGCCACTCTCCGTCAGCACGCAGACAACGTCGATGGAGTCGCAATGCGCGCGCATCATCTCGTGCATGTCGACGTAGGATGGAGCGTCGGTTTTCTTCGCGGCGCTTTCGGCGCGGTCAGGCTTGACGTCGCAGATGGCGACGAGACGCGCCCCGACGACATGCCCATTGAGCAGATTCAGATAACGTTGCGCAACGCGGCCGCAGCCAACCAGTGCAAAACCAAGAGAATTATCGGTCATACGAAAATCGCCCCTTCAATTGTTTAGCGCACCATAAGATCTGATTGGGTACATAGCAAGTGCGTATTCCGGGCGAAGGTGGACACCCATTCCGGGCAACTCCACTCGCCTATGGAGTTGCCCCGACTATGCGGCGCTCCGCATAGTCGGGGCAGGTTCAAACATCAAAGCATGCTTCGGATCTTCTCAGTGATCGATCCTTCGCTCAGGTAGTACGCGGCCTCCAATTCCCTGTTGGCCGGGGCCGGGGTGTCGGGTAGGGTCAGCCTTTCAGGTGCAACCTTCATCGAGGCAAATGCCCGTTCGGTGACACTAGCCATAATTTCAGCAGCGACACCAAAAGATCGCCAGCCTGGGTCCAACACCAGGAGCCGTCCAGTCTTTTCTACAGATGCTTGCATCAACTCAATGTCGAGTGGTTTGATAGTCCTGGGGTCGATCAACTCAAGGTCGAAACCTTCCGAAGCCAGCTGTTCGGCGACACGGGTCACAAGCGGAACGGCATAGGACAAGGCGACCACGGTCAAGTCACCTCCCTTCCGAATGACGCGCCCTTTGCCAATCGGCGTCTTGTAAAACTCCTCTGGGACCACATCCTCAAGCCCATGGAGCCAGCGATCATCCATGAACACGACCGGGTTGTCATCGAGAACCGCGGAAATCATGAGGCCCTTTGCGTCGGCAGGGGACGCGGGCATAACCACCTTCAGGCCGGGCACATGAGCGAACGTGGCGTGGAGAGATTGAGAATGCTGTGCCGCTTGTTCACCTCCTCGGTTCACAATACCCCAAAACACGACTCTGGCCGGGTTCCTCCCGCCGTTCATGAAATACCAATTCGCCGCCTGGTTGATGATCGGGTCCATGCAATAGAGCATGAAATCAACCCGAGGATGTACTACCACCGGACGCATACCGGCAAGGGCTGCACCCACCGCCGCGCCAGTGACGGCGTTTTCTGAGACCGGAGTATCGATCACTCGTTCAGAACCAAAACGCTCCAGCAGATCTTTTGCCGTGTTGCCCACATACCATGGGCTCTTGACGCCCTGACCCATGAGAAATACCCGATCATCTCTCTCCATTAGTTGATGCAGTGCTTCGTTGATGGCCAAGCAGTGCTTTAGCTTACGAGGCAAAGACATAACGTCTCAACTCCTCACTGGCAGGTGCCGCGCTTTCACGGGCAAAGCAATGCGCGTCCGCCACCTCTTTTTCAATTTCCCTTGTTATCGACGCCACCTCAACCGTCGAAACGACGTTGCGTCGGAGCAACTCCCTTTCGAGCCCCAGGATCGGATCCCTGGCACGCCACTGTTCGACCTCTTCGTCGGGGCGGATGTCCTTGTGAGTCCCCTGGATCTGGTCGTCCGGCCCCACGTGGCCGCGCATGCGGTAGGTCTCGAATTCCAGAAAAGCAGGGCCGTCGCCAGCCCTGCAGCGCGCCACCGCTTCTTGAGCCACCAAGGCAACCCTGAGCACATCGTTCCCGTCTACGGTGTCAGACCAGACACCAAATGGTTTGGCAATCTCCGCGATCGGCCGGTCCGGGTGGCATTCACGGATCGGCAAGTGAGTCGAATAGAAGTTGTTCTCACAAACGAATATGATCGGAAGAAAACGAAGGGCCGCGAAATTGAGTGCTTCGTAGAGCACGCCCTCACCCGCCGCACCATCGCCAAAAAAAGACACGGTCACACGCCCGTCCTTGCAAATGCTTGATGCTAATGCGGAGCCTAGGGCCAAGGAAATCGTCCCCGCTACGATAGGTGCAGATCCCAACATTCC
Source organism: Planctomycetota bacterium (assembly GCA_043824335.1). GTDB lineage: Bacteria > Planctomycetota > Planctomycetia > Pirellulales > Thermoguttaceae > JBDRTC01. The sequence goes on from JBDRTC010000577.1 coordinate 5,838, forward strand.
GACTCCGGGGTCGGTGATATGCATCGAGCCACCAAGGCCATAGGAACACCCCGTCCTTCTGCAATAGATTTCGGCAACCAGTTCTTTCATGCTTCCGCCCTTGGCTAAAAAGTGACCATGAGAACGGTGGTTGCCCCAAATGTAGTCAGTCGACTCAAGCGCAGAGCAAATTCCTGCAGCAATGGCCTCCTGCCCAGTGCACAAGTGACAGGGCGTTTTTATCTCTCCCGAGAGAATGGGTTCTACCAAACTCTCCTCGCAAATTCGGATGCGCATCATGGTCCGATAGAGAGCCAGCAGCGCGCCAGGAGCCATTACCATTGTTGCCTCATGAGTCATTTCGATATCCCTGGCTCCTTCCTATCATCTCCTGGTGGTGGGGCAATGTCCGCAACGTAGTGGTGTCGCTCGAGAACCGCGCGCACAGTGCGAAGCAAAAGCTTCAGATCAGTCAACATCGAACGCGTGCGCACATAACGGAGCTGAAGGTCAATTTTGGTTGGCCGAATGATTCTTGCGTATGCCTCGTCCGCGTCCTTGATCCCCGAGCGAGCAATTACAGCGCCTTCATCGTTGTTCCATATCGAGGCCCAATCGGTGATTCCAGGGCGTACATCTAAAATCGCCCGTTCCTCTTGCGTATAGAGCTCGACAAACCGCTGCACCTCCGGACGCGGGCCCACGAGGCTCATATCACCCTTGACCACGTTGATGAGTTGGGCCAATTCATCGAGCTTGAATTTCCTCAACATTTTTCCTGCCCGCGTGATGCGATCATCGGCATCCGTTGTTGAGGAAACGCCAGACTTCTCAGCATCGACCACCATGGTCCGAAACTTGAAAATCTTGAATGGCTCTCCATATCGGCCAACCCGCTCACCCCGGTAGAAAACCGGCCCTCCATCCTCCTTCTTGATCAGCACGGCAATGGCCCCCAACACCGGGGCGGTGGCTATCAGCCCAGAACCGGCCACCAACAAATCAAAAATGCGCTTTGCTTCCATGCCTATTTCCCCGCGAACACTCGCAGCCTGCCGCAAGCATCCGAAAGCTCCTCGTCGGACTTCGCAAAGCAGAACCTCGCCAGGTCCTGACCGTTACGCGGGTCATGATAGAACGCCTCACCGGGAACGCAGGCCACGCCCGTCTTCTCAAGGAGATGCATGGCCCGGGCCTTGCTACCGTCGCCGGGCAGCGAAGAAATGTCCGCCAGCACATAGTATCCGCCCTGAGGGATGGATGGGGAGAATCCGACCTCTGCCAGTGTCGAGCAGATCATCTCTCGTTTCTTCACAAACAGGCCCAACAGATCGCGGTAGTAATCATCGTCAAGCGTACGCAGGCCATCAGCAACGCCAACCTGAAGTGGCGCCGGCGCACAGACGTACACCAGGTCGTGAAAGTAGCCGATGGTCTGAGCCCAGCGAGAATGAGCGTGACAATAACCGACGCGCCAGCCGGTGATGCTGAATGTCTTGGACATGCCCGAAATCGTAATAACACGATCTCCTATGTCCCGAAGAGTGGCCGGCGGAATATGCTCAGCCCCGTCGTAGACAAAGTGCTCGTAGATTTCGTCAGTGAAGATGAATAAATCGTGACTCTTGGCAAAATCCCCTATCAGCTCGAGTTCTTGCCTTGTAAAGATCTTGCCCGATGGATTGGAAGGCGTGCATACCATGATGCCTTTGGTCTTCGATGTGCAGGCTGCCTCCATGTCTGCGGCGGTGAAAGCCCAATCTGGCGGCCTAAGGGTGACGTAACGCGCCTCGGCTCCCGTCGCCTGTAAGGTGCTCAGGTGATAGCCGTAGTAGGGCTCGAAGAGAATCACCTCGTCCCCGGGATCGAGTAGCGCCAGTGCCGCGCAGTAGAACGCACCGGTGGAGCCCGACGTTACAATCACCTCACGATCGGGATCGGCGTCGATTCCATAGCGGCGTTTGAGTTTGTGCGCCACAGCGGTGCGCAGCTCGTCAATTCCATCGTACCGGGTGTAGGTGTTGAGCCCGGCGTCCATGGCAGCCATAGCTCCCCGCCGCACGGGCAAGGGCACATCCAGATTGCAAATCCCCTGGGACAAGTTGATGCCGCCCACCTTGTCACATTCGATGGACATGTTTCGGATCTCCGACTGCATCACGCATTCGGATTTCTTGCTCAATGACAAAGGCACGAATACTCCTTAATCGATAGGTTCAACATCTACTGGTTGTAGAAGCTCCGAACCACGGAAATAACTTTGTCCACCTCCTCGTTACTCAATTCGGGATTCATAGGCAACGAACAGACCTCGCGACTAATCGCCTCCGTCACCGGAAACCCCCTGTCGACAAGCCCTAATGCCTCGTGCCGATAATAGGGCTTTCGGAACTGAGTAAGAACCTCGATACCGTTGTCTTTCAGGTAATCGGAAAAGGCACTCTCCTGTTTCGAGCGAATGGTGTAGTTCTGGTAGACGTGATCGAACCCTTTTCGATCGTAGTGTGGCAGCAACAAATCAGCCAGATCAGACAACGCAATGCGATACTTCTCAGCTATCTCCTTCCGGCGCTCTATCCACGCCGGCAAGTGCCGAAGTTTTACATCTAGGAAGGCGGCCTGGAGATTGTCCAACAGACAAGTGAATCCGTGTCCGTGGTACTCTCCAGATTGCCTGTCTTCGCCATTGTAACGCATGCGGGTGGCAAACTCGGCAACCTCGGGATCATTGGTTGTAATGGCGCCACCATCACCATATCCGCCCAGAATCTTGAAAGGATAAAAGCTCCAACACCCGACCAGGCCCCAAGAACCTGCCTTTTTCCCGCTGATGCTCGAACCCACGCTCTGACAAGCATCCTCGACAACTGCAAGATCATGTTCTTTCGCAATTTCAATCACGCGTGGCATGTCGGCCATCCAACCTGACAAATGGACTGGGATGATGCCTCGGGTTCTGGGGTTAATGGCCTCCTTGATCTTGTCGACATCGATGTTGAAGTCACTGGCAACATCCACCAGCACAGGAGTGGCGCCCACATTTACGACCGCTGAGCACGTGGCCACAAAGGTGTGCGCAGGCACGATGACCTCGGCGCCGCTTCCGATGCCCGCAGCCCTCAAGGACATTTGCAAGGCATCGTAACCGCTATTTAGACCAACAGCGAACTTAGTTCCTGTGAACTCCGCGAGGTTATTCTCGAAGCTTCTTAGATGATGCCGATCGATCAATTCGCCATTTGACATGACGTCGAAGTAGGCCGCATCGAGCTCCTCCTTGAGATTCTGATAGGTCCGCTGAGGATTCACAAATCGTACCCTGTGCGTCATTGCTGACTCCTGTCAAAATTCACTTCTCTTAATCCATCTTTCGACCAACCAAGGCAGTAATAAAAGAATTACCGGCTTTGCGGATAAAGAACCGCTCTTCAACATTCGCTACTATCAGAAAAGGCCACTTGAATGGGGCGATGAATTGGCTCACCGCGCCGTAGTGGCCTACGTGCAACAGATGAAATCGCTCCTCGTAGAGTCGATGTATCTCATCATCATACATGCATAAGTCTGCATAGTAGCGTCTTCTCAATCGCCGATAGAGCTTGGTCAAGAAGTTAGCTTTGCCATTTTCATAATTTACAAAAATGCCTTGATGTTTCAGCACTGAGCCGACCCAATCAAGCCAAGCAGCATACTCCTCGAGCGACTTCGCATTGTACAGCACCGTCTTGATAAAGACGCCATCATATTCGCCGCGCAGGTTCCAAGTCTCATCGGGCGAAACAACGTGAAAATCGACGTTATTCTCGACGCCGACCTGCTGGGCGTAGTCGACCGCCTGATCGCGAGCCTGTGCCAGGACATCATATCCAGTGATCCGCCACCCGAGCTCCTGTGCCAAGTAGCAACTGAGCTTGCCATCACCATAGCCGACCTCGATCACACGACTGCCCGGCGGCAAGCTCTGCCGCGCATAACACAAGGATTTGGCGATGATTCGGCTCCACATCGGCACCGCTCCGGTTACTGCCGTTCCCTTTTCAATTGAAGTTTCACTTACAGACATCTTTGCCCTTTCAGGCCGTCGCTAGCCGGCATCCTATAAACTGCAGACTTTTTCGCCAAGGAGTTGACCGTTATCAGCAATAGAAACCAGATAGCTCATCATTCTCGGGTAAACGTTTTCTGCAACAAAATCTCGCTGAAACAACTCGGTTGCGTTTAGCTTCATTTTCGATAGGCGCCCAAGATTGCCCATCAACTTTTCTATTACGCCAGACAAGCACTCTGCGTCACCGTGTGCGCATTGACTCATCGAGAATGTTACCCGACGGCGCCGCCGTCGGGGGAGTGGATCCCATCCTGAGCAATTCTGGCACCCCCTCCCGGGCGTGTTGACGGGGCAAAGAACTTGAACACGGGGCAGAGCCCATGCCATTGAAGAAAGTGACGAAACAATACTTCGATGGAGGATGCCCCGTGCCATG
>JBDRTC010000578.1:0-6453 GCA_043824335.1 Planctomycetota bacterium
GCCGCCGGCGAAGCGGTGCGGCTGGAGCCGAGCGACGCCCAATTTCGGCTCACGCTGGCGCAAGTCCTGGGCCAGTTGGGGCGATTTGCCGACGGAATCGAGGAAGCCCAAAAGGCGCTGGCCGAAAGCGCGAGCCGTCCGCACGTGAAAGCCCAGGCGTTGTGTCTGCTGGGTGACCTAATCAGTTCCGGGCCGAAGCCCGATTACCGGCAGGCAATCCAGTACCACACGGAAGCCATCCAGGCGGCCGATCCCCTGGCCGTCAGTCACCATCCGGCCATCCGGATCACCGCCAAGGAAGTGCTGATCGACGCCCATCTCGGCGCCGGCCACGACATCGCCTGGGGGCCGTGGGGGCAGAAAGAAAAAGCGGTTCCCCGATGGCTGGAACAGGCCGCCGCGGTGGCCAACGATCTCATCCAGACCGACAACGGATCGAAGGAGCACGAGTTCCGCGTGGCTACTCGGGCACTGGCGGCGCACGTCGGGCTGCGGGGGAAGTTGGATCCCGGCCCCTGGACCGATGCGGCGCTCCGCGTTGGACAGGAGTTGATCGCCTCCCTGCCCGATTCCCCCCGGAAAGAACAGATCCGCTGGGACCTGGGAATGGCCCTTTACGACGCCGTGCAGATTTACCAGATGCGGGGCGATCACGAGAACGCGCTGGTCTTCGGCAAGCGAGCGATCGGGTATCTCGAACCGGGCGCGGGGGCAAAGCAAGACGGCCTCTCCGAAACCTACCTGTTGGGCCGCCTCTACTTCCGGCTGGGAGCGATCCAGGCCGTCGGCCAGCAGGACCATTCGGCCGCCATCTTCTGGTTCGAGAAGGCGATCCTGATTTTCGAAGAGTCGGTCGACCGGCTTTCCCAGGCGGAGTTCGGACGCCTCGGGGAAACCTATGTCAGCATGGGGGTCTCTTTCTGGGAGAGCGGGCAACAGCAGCGGGCCGTCCGATTGACCGAGCGGGGCGCCGAATTGATGGAAGAGGCGGTTCGGGTCGAGGCGCTCGAGCGGTCTGCCCTCGAGATCCCCTACGGCAACCTGGCCACGATGGCCCGAGAAATGGGCAACAAAGACGAGGCCGATAAGTACCGCGAAGAAGCGAAAAAGCACAAGCAGGCCGCCATGCGATAGGGAGCGGGTCCCTTCGTGCTCACGCCGTCTTTGCGTGTTCAGATCGGGCGATTCCAGCCGCCCCGATGTACCCGGCGTCGCCGCCCAGCGAGGCGAAGTCGATCACCGTTCGCTCGGCCAGCACCTCGAAGGCGCGGCGGCGAACCTCCTCCTTGATCCGGGCCAGGAAACGGCGGCCCAACGCCGTCTCGTGCCCGCCGAAGGTCATCGCGCCGCCCAGGAGGACGCCGTTGGGGTCGATCGTGTGCATCAGGCTGACCACTCCGATGCCCAGGTAGCGGGCGGTTTCCAGCACCAGTTCCAGCGACAACTCGTCGCCCGAGGTGGCCTCTTCGAAGATCAGCTCGGGGACTCCCTTTCTCTCTTTCTCCGCCTTGCTTTCTTCCTGCTCGATCCGTGCCGACAACGAACTGACCCGGCCGGCCTTGAGCGCTTCCTCGGTTCGCTTGATTACGGCCGTGGCGCTGGCGTAGGCCTCGAGGTGCCCCGGCTGGTTGCAGCCGCAGACGCGGGCGTCTTCGGCGCAGTCGATGATGATGTGGCCGCACTCGGCGCCATGGCTGTTCTCGCCGTCGACCGACACGCCGCCGATGATGATCCCGCACCCGATCCCGGTACCCAGGGTCAAGAGCACCATGCTGTGAAAGTCCCGGCCGGAGCCGATCCAGAATTCGCCGTAGGCGGCCGCGGCGGCGTCGTTGGCGAAGGCGACCGGTTTTCCGCAATGCGCGCTGAGCCGATCCCGGATATAAAAGCCTCGCCATCCCTCTCCTTTGAGGTTGACCGGATCGACCAGCTTGCCGGCGGGGATGTCCATGGTGCCGGGCGACCCCAGCCCCACCCGGGCGACGGCCGAGGCTTCGATCCCCGCGTCGCGAATCGCCTGCTTGACCGCTTCGCCCATCCTTCGCGTGGTGTCTTCAGCCCCTTTCTCGGTCTCGGTGGGGACGCTCATCCGCCAGATCGAGCGTCCCCGGTCGTCGACCACGCCGACTTTGATATTCGTTCCTCCCAGGTCGACACCCACGAAAAAGGGCGCCTGGGCGTCTTGGGCCGAGATCAGTTCGCGAAGCTGGGTCATAACGGTCTGCCGAGCCTTTCAAGAAGCATTTGGGAACACGACGGCCGGGAAGCCGTAAACGGGCAGTATAAATGGTGATCGCGGCACCGGCAAATCCGCCGGGGGCGGCCCGCGAAGGTCGCCCACAACTTCCCAACTCAAACGGCACGCAATCTGCATCCACGGGAGTCCATGATTGAGGAGGACTTGGCGTGGGTCGCGTCGTGCCGCATAAGCCCTTGTGCAGGAAGCACTTACAGCCATCACTCCAAGCCGGTCCTCCACCCGCCGAAGTTGAGATTGTAAGAAATTCAATTTCCGGCGACAATGTTCGCCTTCGCCCGATGCGGCGAATCTCAATCGGCAAGTGGCGTGCGTAGGTAGGAAACGGATTTCCCAAGGGATTGTAGTGCCCGGTGTTCGTCGACGTGTGCGATCCACGGCAAGAAAGGTGACAGGGACGTTGCCAGCCCGCCTTCTCTGAAATGCCGGCGAGCGCCGCCCCATGACCCGGGGGCGCGGCCCGCGTAAGGCACGAAAGGCCGATGGCCCCTCTGTGAGACCCTTCTTTGGCGTGTCGGATGGCGGCACCGACGGGCGGAACGACCCCGACACTCAGGAGGAGTTCCATGGTTACGTTGCACTCGGCCGTGTTGGCCGCGGCTCTCTTGTCCGGCTCTGGAGAGACGGTCCTCTTGGACTTCTACACCGACGGGTGTGGTCCCTGTCGGCAGATGGACCCGGTGGTGCGGGAATTGGCCGGCAGAGGACACCCGGTCCGGAAAGTGAACGCGAGCAGCAGTCCCGACTTGGCCGCGAAGTATCGCGTCGATCTCGTCCCTTGCTTCGTGATGCTGGTCGACGGTCAGGTCGTGGATCGAGTGGTCGGCGGCACCACGCTCACCCGGCTGGAACGCATGTGCCAGATGGCCCAGGCTGCCAGACCGAAAGAAACCTTGACCTCTCAGGGCGGCTCGCCGGATCGCGCGCTTCCGCCGGGTTGGCGGCTACCGACCCCGGGCTCGTCTGGCCCGGCCAACACGTTGGACCGCCCGGCAGACGATCTGGTTGCCGCCACCGTTCGATTGAGGATCGAGGACCCGGACGGTCACTCGTGCGGCTCGGGGACGATCATCGACGCCCAGGACGGCTGGGCCTTGATCCTCACCTGCGGCCACATTTTCCGCGACTCGAAAGGGCAGGGACCGATCGAGGTCGACCTGTTCGGCCCCACGCCCGCCGAGCGGGTCCCCGGCCACCTGCTCACGTACGACCTGGACCGTGACATCGGGCTGTTGAAGATTCGCACGCCCGGCCCGGTGACGACCACCCGAGTTGCCCCGCCGGGCTACCGTGTGGCCCAGGGCAATCGGGTGGTGAACGTCGGCTGCAACAACGGCGACCCGCCCACGGCGCGGTTCAGTCGCGTGACCTCGCTCGACAAGTACTTGGGTCCTCCCAACCTGCAGGTTGCCGGCATGCCCGTGCAAGGTCGCAGCGGCGGCGGGCTGTTCTCGGAGGAGGGCCTGGTGATCGGCGTCTGCACGGCGGCCGATCCCTCGGAGAATGAGGGGCTTTACACGGCCCTTGCCGCGGTCCACGCCGAGTTGGATCGGACGGAGCTGGCGTTCGTTTACCGTTCCAACGGCGAGGGCTCGGCGATGGATGCCCCGCTGGTCGCGATCGATCCTCCGGACATGCCCAGGCAGATGCCCCGGCCGTCGGACCTCGTTCAAGTGAAGGAGGTCTCGGACGCCCCAAGCGGCAGTCCCTCGGATCGGCGTTTCGCAGACCCACGAGAGCCTCTCAGCGGCGAAGAGCAGGCGGCCCTGGAGGAGATTCGACGGCGGAAGTCGCAAGGGGACGAGGTGATCTGTGTCATCCGATCGCGGTCGGCCCCCCAGGCATCCAGCGAGATCATCGTGCTCAACAACGTCTCGCCCGGCTTCCTGGATCAGCTCGCCGAGGAAACGCGGAGCGGTCCCACGGCCGACCAGGGCCCGCCTCCCCGAAAGACCCTTCTGGAGTATCGCTCTGAAGACTTCGGCGGATTCCAGGCTTCAGAGCGTCTCTCCCGGCAGCCTCGCTCGCGCCAGTCGCAGCCGCCCTCCTTTGCGGGAGCCCGGTAGCACCTCGTTTCAAATGATCTTGTGGGTGGCACTGGCGTCTCGCCAGTGCTTGGGATGCGACACTGCCGAGACGCCAGTGCCACCCCAACCAGAAGTCTGGCTGCAACGACGTACTAGGGCTTGGAGGGGGACAGTCCCATTTTCCCGGTGGGAAAATCGGGACAGTCCCCGAGCTGTTCTCCGGCGGCCTCCCACCACCGCCTTGCACGGTCCTGGCGTGGAGGTAGAATCAACCCCGGAAAGACTCGCCGGCGAGGGGAGACGGGGAATGAGACTCTTTCTGTTCCTGCTGCGGTTTCTGGTTCTGGCCGCAATCGTCCTCCTCCTCTGGTGGGCCCTCTGGCCGAGGCCCGATTTCACGATTTTTGTCGACGACCGCGACGGGTATCTTGCCGTGGAGTTTCACGGACGCGTCCCCCAACCGGACAGGAGCATTGCACCATGAAGACGACCGCCACTCATCTCGCTTCCGCGCTTTTGGCCGCCTGGATGATCGTCGCCGGAGCCGGGCCGTCGCTCATGGCCGATCCGCCGCCGGGGGAAGGATGGGAACCGCTGTTCAACGGCAAGGACCTCGCCGGATGGAAGATCCCCGAAGGCGACAACGGCCACTGGAAAGTGCTCGACGGCGTGATCGATTACGACGCCCAGTCGGAGGCCCAGCGCGACAAGAACCTCTGGACCGAAGCGTCGTTCGGCGACTTCTCGCTGGCGATCGACTGGCGCTTCAAGCGGACCACCGGCCTGTACCCCATGCCCAATATCCTCCCCGATGGTTCTTACGAAAAGGACGCCGAGGGCAAGGTGATCACGGTCAAACGGCCCAACGCCGACTCGGGCATTTTTGTGCGAGGCTTCCCCAAGGCACAGGTGAACCTCTGGTGCTGGCCCGCGGGCTCCGGCGAGGTGTACGGCTACCGGAACGACCAGTCGATGCCGCCCGAGGTCCGCGCCGGGACCACCCCCAAGGTTTGCGCCGACAACCCGGTGGGCGAGTGGAACACCTTCGTGATCACCATGAAAGGCGAGCAGCTCACCGTCGAGCTCAACGGCAAGACGGTGCTCGACGGCGCGCGCCTGCCCGGCGTTTCCGAGCGCGGCCCGATCGGCTTACAGCACCACGGCGGGTTCAACAAGAAGACGGGCGAGTGGAGCCCGGCGTCGAGTCTGGTGCAGTTCCGGAACGTCTACGTCAAGAAGCTGGGGGAATGAACACCATGTCCTCCGTGACTCCGTGGTGAACTCAGCGCTACAATGGCAGAAAGGAGACCCCATGTTTCTGGCGTTCGGTGAGATCATGCTGCGGGTGGCCCCGCCAGGGTTCTCGCGATTTCGGCAGGCGCTGCCCGGGCCGTTGGACGTGACGTTCGGCGGCGGGGAATCGAACGTCTGCGCGTCGCTGGCCCTGCTGGGGCGCCCCACCCGGTATTTGACGGCACTGCCGAAGCACGTGCTGGCCGAGAGCCTCGTTGGCACGCTGCGGGGGCTGGGCGTCGACACCGGCCACGTCCTCCGCCGCGACTCGGGGCGGCTGGGGATCTACTTCCTCGAAACCGGCGCCAATCAGCGCGGTTCGCAGGTGATCTACGATCGCGAGCACAGCGCCGTGAGCCTCGCCGGGCCGGAGGAGTACGACTTCCAGGCCGCCCTGGAGGACGTCGGCCGGGTACACGTGACGGGCATCACTCCCGCCTTGAGCGAAAACGCCTTCCTGTCGACTCTTGAGCTGGTCCGATTGGCAGCCGGGAAGGGAGCCACGGTCTCCTGCGACCTCAACTTCCGCAAGAAGCTGTGGCGGTGGCGTCCGGAGATCGACTCCCAAACGCTGGCCCGCCAGTGCATGTCGGAGATCCTGCCGCTGGTCGACCTGGTCGTCGGCAACGAGGAAGACGCGGAAAAGGTGCTCGGCATCCGCGCCGAAGGCACGTCGGTCGAAGAAGGGCAACTCAACGCCGCGGCATACGAAGAGGTCGCCCGAAAGATCCACGAACGCTTCGAGAACGTCTCCCAGGTGGCAATCACGCTCCGCCAGAGCCTTTCGGCCAGCCATAACAACTGGGGGGCAATGCTCCTGGACGGCAAATCGGACGAAGTCCACTTCGCCCCGTTGGACGCGGAGAGAAACTATCG
>JBDRTC010000579.1:0-6226 GCA_043824335.1 Planctomycetota bacterium
GTTTCACGCCGCCGGCCGACGTGTCTTGCAGCCTGCCGCTCGCCATCTGGCGAATCTCCGTGAGTAGCGCCGCCGCCGGATTGAAACCGAGGCGCGCGACTCGGTAAAGAAGGAAAAGCTCCCGGGCCCAGGTCGCCAGTCGCTTCAGCCGGAGGAAGTCGCCCAGCGTCAGCACGTGCGACCAGGGCAGGTACTCCGAAAACGCCCGGCGAAGATCGCAGGCGACCAACTCAACGACCCGCAGCACGTAAGGCACGGGGATCTCCAACACGGCCTGCTTCGCCTTGGGGTGATAATGGCGAGCCACGGTTTCCAACACTTCCAGCAAGAGTGCCTGCAACACGTCGGGGCGATCCAGCGGGAGGTCTTCGCCCTCGGCACGCCGGGCGATCGACTCCACGTCGTCCCAGGCGGCGTGGCCCGTCGGCGGCCAGGTCGGCGCCGGCTCAACGGCCGGCGCGACCGAAGGCGGCTTCTTCGTCCGCAGCCACCGGGCCAATCCCCAGCCGGCCAGCGTGAGCATTCCGCCGCCGGCCAGCCAGTAAAACAGCAGACGATTCTCCGCCAGCCACAAGGTCCCCGCCACGAGCAACACGACTTGAGGCAGGACAAACAGCGCGAGCACCAAAAGCCACCACGTCTTCAAGCCCTTCATCGTGTCGGCTCCTCGCCGCGAAGCTGACGTTTCAGATGCTCCCGAAGCCATCGTTTCCCCCGCTGGAACTCCTCGGCATATAGCTTGCGGAGCGCCCCGCGGTCGGGCATGTCGCCGTCGAGCACGCGGCTGAAGTATTCACACAGGGCGCCGCCGAGGGCAAACGTGCTCGCCGCAGCATACAAGGCGGCCACGCCCGAGCCCAGGCCGGGAACCGGAACCAGCTTCAACAGTTCCCTGATGCCCTGCCTTCCCAAGAAGCCGATTCCCAGGGCGCCTGAGATTTCGGCAATCCGCTGCGCGTTGATCGGCTCGTCGTAGATCGAGGCGATCGTGTAAAAAAGCTTCGTCTGAATCGCCAGGACCAGGGGGATGTCGACCATCGGCACGGGCAACGCGCCCGCTCCTCCGGCGGCCAAGGCGTGGAGCAGAACGTGGGGCCGGGCGGCCCGGAAGTGGCGGTCCCGCATGAGCCGTCGAACGTCGGGACTCTCCCGGAGCATCGCCCAGAGCCCCATCGGCAGAGTCTCTTTGATGGCCGACCAGAGAGCGTCCAGGCCGTAGAACTCCGGATCGTAGCCGTCCTCGGGCAACGTGAAATCGACCGGCACGAAACGGACCGGCCAATCGCCTTCACAAAACCACTCCCGCTGAGCGGCCAATGACCGGGCCAGATCGTGCGGCACGCTCGCCGGATAGGGAAATCGGTCGAACGGATAGGGCTCGACGTGCCGGGCCCCCGGCGCGGGATAGCCTTCGTGGAGCGTCGTCTGAACCACAATCACCGGCCACTTGGGGTGTGCCGTGAGGACCGACCGCAAGGGCCCGAGCACGCCCTGTTGCGCGTGATCCATGGCCTTCGTGACCACGATCAGCAAATGGGCCTGCTTCTCGAACTGCCGCATGTCCTCCGCGGGGTCGTAGCCGACTTCCCCCAGGCCCCGGGTGTCAAGGAATCGCAGGAAGCAGTCTTCCTCACTGAGAAAGGAGTACAACTGGGCCGTGCGAGTGCAAGGACGAAAGCCGCCCCCGATCTCCGCCCGGCTGCTCCCGGTCAGCGCCCGAACCAGCGAGGTCTTCCCCGACTGGGCCTTCCCCAATAGCCAGAAAACCGGAACCGGCAGCGATTGCCGGGCCTCCTCCAGCCGCCGCTCGATGTCCTCCACGTCGATCCTGGGCGACGCCGCCATCCTCCCCAACGCCCGCCAGAAGCCGCGTTTCGACTGCATTGCCCAACTCCGCCGGGGTGGTCCTCGGAGCCTGTAGGGTGCGTGGAACGCACCGATCGCCAAATCAACTCCGCCGGGAGGGCCCGGGGTGGCTCAACAGCCCGTCGAAAAAGGGTGCCACTGCTGGCTTGCCCAGCAGTGCAGTCCAGAATTGTCCAGAGAATCACTGCTGGGCAAGCCAGCAGTGGCACCCAAATCGCCGGAGAACTACTTCTTCAGCGGGCTGTTAACTCGCGTGATCTCCCGATAAACGCAAGTGTACCCGACCGGAGATTGCACGGCTACCACGAGCGGGATAGACTGAGCCTCATCCAACGGGCTCTCGTTACGCGTAACGTTCCGCTTGTCCGGATTGAGCTTTTGCTCTGGCGCTTTGCGCCCTGGAACAGCCGTTTGGCGGGATGAACTCATGAGACGTCTCACGCTACTGGCTGCAATGTCTCTGGCAACCCTCTCTTGCTACGGTGGGACGACCTCGGAGGAGAAGCCGGCGAAGATCATCTACGATACCGAGTTTCCTCGGGGCCGTGGCTACTTCAACTTCGACAAAGACATCCCCTCCGCTCAATTCGCGGTCGCTCACTGGCCCGGGCCGATTGTCTTTGCCACCGCACCGATCGGCAACGAGGTCCTGACCGGCCCCGCCCTGCAAGCCACGCCCAAGAGCAATCCGGTGCGGCGCGAACCATCTAACGACTCCCCTACTTCACTTCCTTGATCCGCACGTTGCGCCAGCGGATTCGGCCTTGTTGGCCGGAGTGGACCTGGAGCGCGATGAAGCCGTCGGCGTCGGCGTTGTCGGTGAGCGTGGCGCAGGGGACGCCGTTGACCCAGGTCTTGAGCGAGGGGCCGATCGCTTCGATCACGTACTCGTTCCAGTCGTCGAGCTTGAAGGCCTTGCGGGCCGCTTCGTCGTCCTTGAGCGGATAGAGCCAGCCGCGGCGGCTCTCGTCGTAGATGCCGCCGGACCAGGCCCGCTCCGAAGGGTCGATCTCGCACTGATAGCCGAACACGCGCCCGTCCTTTTCGCGCAGGTGGCTGCGGAACTGGATGCCGGAGTTGCCCGGCACGTCGAGCTTCACCTCGAGCTTGAGGATGAAGTCGCCATAGGTCTTCTCGGTGCAGAGGAAGGTATTTGAACCGGGGCCGACTTCGCCGACGATGCACCCGTCGTCGACCCGGTAGGTCGCCTCGCCGCCGGCCTTTTTCCAGCCGTCGAGTGTTTTGCCGTCGAACAGGGGCACAAAGCCTTCTTCCTCAGATCGAGCCGGCGAAGGCACGGCCGCAACCAGCGCGGTGGCCAACAACAAGACAAGTGGCACGGTGTAGTAAGGTTTCATGGCAGGTCCTCATGGTCTCGGGGGCATCATCGTGGCGAAGATGGGTTCGTGGGGCGAGGCTGTTAGGCTGTTAGACTATTAGACTGTTAGGTGGTCGGGCTGTTAGGACTACGCGGCGAGGGTTCGGGGTGAAATGCCGGCCCCTGGTCCCTGGCCCCTGACGGCTAACAGTCTGACAGCGTAATCCGGCATTTTGCAGAAGTCCAGTCATGATTGAAAATCCCGTTTTACAGTCGGGCCGACTTGGCGTATACTCGACCTGCTGTGGGGGCCAGGTTCGTTGGCGGATTCGCTGAAACAAAGGAGAACCCGTGATGTCGGAGAATGGGAACACCAGGCGGCAATTTCTCAAAACGACCTCAGCGGCCGTGGCGGGCGCCGCCCTCACTTCGCTGGGCACGGCCGAAGGGGGGGCGGTCGATACGTCGAAAATCCTCAACTACAACCCGAAGATGGGCTACCGCCCCCTGGGCAAGGTCGACTTCATGATCTCGGAGGTCAGCCTGGGCGGACACGGCGCGGTGGGGCCGGACCATGCGGCCCAGGTCGAAAACCGCGTCGGCGTGCTGGAAGCGGCCGTCGAGGCGGGGATCAACTACGTCGACAACAACATCGACGCCGAGTGCAACCTCTACGGCGAGGCGATGGCCAAGTCGACCACCGCCAAACGCGACAAGTGGTTCATCGGCTTCGCCTCCTGGCCGCAGAAGATCACCACCGAGTACGAGGAGAACCTCTCGGCCGGCGGCATGATGAAGACGATCGAGGATCGGCTCGCGTGCTACCACACCGACGTGCTCGACATGTGGCGGCCCGTCGGCGCCACCTGGGGCGAAGGCCAGACGGCGATGCCCACCATGCTCATGGTGAGCCAGAAAACCCTCGACCTGGTCGTCGAAGTTTTTGAGAAGGCCAAGCAGCAGGGCAAGGTTCGACACCTCGGCGTCTCGGCACACAACCCCAAGGTCTTCCACCGGGTGCTGAACGAGTATCCCCAGTTCTCCGTGATCATTTTCCCGTACCTTTTCCTGACCAAGCCGTTTGGCGGCGACAGCCTCTTGAAGCTGGCTCAAGAGAAGAACGTGGGCGTGGTCGGGCTCAAGCCTTTCGGCGCCGGCATGACATTCGGCGCCAGGCCCAGCAAAGACGTCGAGGGCCGCGTGGACCAACGGGCGCACGTGCTCGTGAAGAAGATGCTCCAGGAAAAACGACTTTCGGCGGTCATTCCCGGCGTGAACATGCCCGAGCAGCTTGCCGAGAACATCAAGGGCTCCTACGAGCGCGACGTGCCGGAAACGCCTGAGGACAAGGCGGCTATCCGCGAGTGCACCCAGGACTACTACGCCAACGTCACCCCAGAGTACCAATGGTTGCGCCACTGGGAAGTCGTATGAGCCGGGCGGTCGTGTTGCTCGCTGCGATCGGTTTCGCCGGGATGGTGGCCCTCTCGTCGTTGGGGGGGCCGCCGCCCGAGACCGCCGGGCAGGAGAACGACGCCTCAAGCGGCCAGGAGACCGACGCGTCGGACGACGACGACGACGACGCGATGATCGACCCCATGGGCCCGAACGCGGCCTGCTACGTCTGCCACACGACGTTCGTCTACGAAGAGTTGAGCAACGTGCATCTGCCGGAGAAGGTCACCTGCGTGCGCTGCCACGGTATAAGCGCCGCTCACGCCAACGACGAAAAGATCGGGGCCACTCTGCCCGACATCACGTTCAAGCGCGACAAGATCGACGCCGCGTGCTCCACGGCCGATTGCCACGCAAAGCACGACGCACCGGCCCGCAAGATCATCGCCCGCTGGCTCGAACGCAAACCGCCCGAATCCCCGGCCGTCTGCACCGACTGCCACGGCATGCACAAGATCGAGCGGCCCGAGGAGAGCGGCGAGAGCGATCCCAGTCTCGTGCCGGCGGGAACTCCGTCTGCGTAGGTTATGCTTCAGCATAACGGACCGCGGAATCCCGACGTTCGGTTAGCGCTTCAGCCCACGTAGGTTATGCTTTAGCATAACGGAGTGCAGGATCCCAACGTTTGGATAGTGCGCGATATGCTGAAGCATAACCTACGCCTAGGTCTGTGAGGCCACGCGATGAAAACGCGCGTTTTACCCTACGCACAGGTTGGGAGCGTTCTGGTCGTTCTGTTCGCCTCGGGCATGTCGCTGGGAACAGAATTCCACGTCCCCAACCGCTATGAAGAGGAGGCGGTCGCGGCCGGCCAAAAGATCGGCATCGGCTCGGCGACGCTCGAAGGGCCCGAGACGGCCGAAGTCATGTCGCACCAGTCGTGGACGCTGCTGTACACCGCGGGCAAAGCCGGCATCCAACCCGGCGGCGGAATACGCATCGGCATGCGCCACCTGGTCCAATGGAGCACGCCTCAAACCAAGGACCCCAAGGCCGAGGGCTATCTCACGGTCCACGCCAGCGGCAACGTGCCCGTGAAGGTCAGCGTCGATTCCGGCCGGCGTTTCTTTCTGGAATACTTCGCCTGGCAGAACATGGTGGAGGTGATCGTTCCGGAAGAAGGGCTCGCACCCGGCGAGAAGATTGCGGTCACCTACGGCGACCGGGGCGAGGGCTCGCCGGGCGTGCACGTGCAACCGTTCGATGAGTCGCGGTTCGTCTTCAAGGTCTACGTCGACGCGCTCGGCCAGGACGAGTACCTCCCGCTGGCCGACAGCCCGGCAGTCGAGATCGTCGCAGCCGAGCCGTATCGGCTGAACTTGGTGATGCCTTCCGACGCGGTGGCCGGCGAGCCGACCTGGTGTACAGTGCGGGCTGAAGACCGTTACGGCAACCCGGCCACGCGCTACCGCGGCACGATCGAGTGGCAGTCGAGCGACGGCGACGCGCGGCTTCCCGCTCCCTGCACGTTCAGCGAGGCCGACCGGGGGGCCCACGAGTTCGAGGGCGTCGTGTTTGGCGGACCGGGGGTTCACACGATCGGCGTCGGCGATGGGGCGCTTTCGGCCGTCGGCAATCCGGTTCGCG
>JBDRTC010000580.1:0-3284 GCA_043824335.1 Planctomycetota bacterium
GCATGGCACCCGACTTTCCGCAACAGAAACTAATTCAGTCAGGCCGTTCTCCGCCCGATCCTCCACGGAGCGACGAACGGCTCCAGCCTACCAAGCGGTTTATCGCGAGTCAACGACGCGAATGACAACACGAAACGCCGGCGCGAAAGGCCCCGCCCCCCTTGGATCTTTGCCGGGCTTCGGATATACATTCACTTTGAAGATTGACAAGCCATGGGCGAACATTGATGGATCTCCATCTTGAAGACAAAGTCGCGGTCGTGACCGGAGGATCGCGGGGGCTGGGCCGGGCGATTTCGCTGGCACTGGCCGCCGAGGGGGCCAAAATCGCCGTGAACTACCGGCAAAACGCCGAGATGGCGGAGACGCTGGTCGACGAGATTCGTACCACCCATGGAGTGGAGGCGTGCGCCGTCGAGGCCGACGTGTCCAAGGAAGCCGACGTGGCGGAGATGTTTCGGCTGGTCGAGAACAGGTTCTCCCACGTCAACGTGGTGGTCAACAACGCCGGGGTTTGGCCCACGGCGTACGTGAAAGACATGACCGAACAACAATGGAACCACACGCTTGCGGTGAATCTCACCGGCCCCTTCCTGACCTGCCGGGAGGCGGTGCGCCGCTGGCTGCATTCCGGACGGCCGGGGAGAATCGTCAACGTGAGTTCCCAGGCCGCCTTTCGCGGTTCGACCACGGGTCACGCCGATTACGCGGCCTCGAAGGCGGGGCTGGTTACGTTCACCGTTTCCCTGGCCCGGGAGGCGGCCCCGCACGGCGTTCACGTCAATGCGGTGGCCGCCGGCATGATGGTCACCGACATGGCCCGCGAAGCCCTGGAAAAGAACGAAAAACAGTACCTCAAGCGGATCCCGCTGGGCCGTATTGCCGATCCGGCCGAAATCGCAAACGTCGTCGTTTTCCTGGCCTCCGACCGGGCGGGCTACATGACCGGCGCGACGGTCGACGTCACCGGCGGGATGTTGATGAGATAAGTTCGAGTTGTTGTTCGCCGCGAACCGGGCATGACGTGAATATCCCATGAAGCTCCTGGCCATCAGCGACACCTACATCCCCGCGCACTTCATGGAGCAGGGTCTCGCCGGGCTCCGCTCGCTGGGCATCGAGGTCGTGGTTCGCCGCTGGGAGCATCCCACGCTGGTCGATTTGCAGCAGGCGAACCTGGCCATCGAGAAGGAGGGGCCCGCGGCGGTCACTCTGCCGGCGGAAGTGACCGAAGACTTGCACGTCTTTCACGTGGCGGTCGTCCAGTTCACGCCGATCAGTCGCGATTTTCTGGAGTCGGCGGCCAACCTGAAGGTGATCGGCGTGCTGCGGGGCGGGACGGAGAACGCCGACGTCGCGTTTGCCACCGAACGCGGCATCACCGTGATGAACACCCCGGGCCGCAACGCCCGGGCCGTGGCCGAGTGTACCATGGGAATGATCCTTAGCGAAATCCGCAACATCGCCCGCTCGCACGCCTGCCTGAATCGGGGCGAGTGGCGGCGTACGTTCCCCAACAGCGCGGCCATCCCGGAGTTGCACGAGAAGACGGTCGGTCTGGTCGGCTACGGCGCCGTGGGGCGACTGGTCGCCGGTTACCTCGACGCCTTCGGGAGCCGTGTGCTGGCGTACGATCCGTTTGTCAAGAACGATCCCGCGCCGGCGGCGCTGGTCGATCTGGAGACGTTGTTGAAGGAGTCCGACGTCGTCTCCATCCACGCCCGGCTGACCGACCAGACCCATCACCTCATCGGCGAGAAGGAGCTGGCGTGGATGAAGCCGAGCGGCGTGTTGGTGAACACGGCGCGACGCGGCCTGGTGGACGAGGAGGCGCTGGTTCGGGCACTCGCCGAGCGGCGGATCATGGGCGCGGCGCTGGACGTGTTCGACACCGAGCCGCTCCCGCCGAACCATCCGCTTCTCGAGCTCGACAACGTGACGATCACTCCGCACCTGGCGGGCAGCACCGTCGACTCATTCCGCAACAGCCCCAAGCTCATGGCCGGGCACCTGACGCGCATGCTCCAGGGAGAGCACGACCTGCCGATCGTCAACGGGGTCACGCCTTCCTTGAGGATTTGACGAAATGACGACCGAAAACAAATGACCATGGGAGAACCGCAGCCATGAAAACCGTGCTGATCGCTCCGCGAAAATACGTCCAAGGCCGAGGCGTGCTGGCCGAAATCGGCGATTACCTGAAAGGGCTGGGCGCAAAGCCGTTGGTCCTCTGGGACTCGCGCGTGAAGGCCATCGTCGCTGAGACGGTGCTGGCGAGCATCCGCGACGCCGGATTGGACCTGGTCGACGTCGATTTCCAGGGCGAGGCGACCCGAGAAGAACGGGACCGGGTGACCGCGATCGCCAACGAAAGCGGGGCCGACGTCTCCGTGGGGATCGGCGGCGGCAAGGTCCTCGACGTGGCCAAGGCGGTCGCCGTCGACGCGGGAATCCACCTGGTTACTTGTCCGACCATCGCGTCGAACGATTCGCCCACCAGCGCCGCCTCGGTCTGGTACGACGCCGAGCACAACTTCATCGGCTTCGACTGCTGGCCCTTCAATCCCGACCTCGTGCTGGTCGACACCCAGGTGATCGCCAACGGTCCGGTCCGCGCCTTTGTGGCCGGCATGGGCGACGCGCTGGCCACCTGGATCGAAGCGGCGGCCGCCTACAAGTCACGCGCTCTGAACATCGCCGGCGGCAATCCCACCATGGCCGCCATGGCCATCGCGGAGCTTTGCTACCGCACGCTCCTGGAGCACGGCCTCGACGCCAAGCGGGCGGTCGAGCACCACGTGGTCACTCCGGCGGTCGAAAAAGTCGTGGAGGCCAACGTCCTGCTCTCCGGGCTTGGGTTCGAGAGCGGCGGCCTGGCAACTGCCCACATGATCGCCAACCTGTTCTCCAACGTTCCCGAGTGCAAGGACCTGATGCACGGCGAGAAGGTGAGCTTCGGCATTATCACCCAGCTCTGCCTGGACGACGGGATGGACGTCGACGAAATCTACGCCGTGGTCGACTTCCAGATCGAGATCGGCCTGCCCGTAACCTTTGCCGACGTGAACCTCGAAGGCGTCGGGCGCGACCGGCTCAAGCCGATCGGCGACGTCTCGGCCGGCGAGGGCTCGCTCTGCCACAACCATCCCTTTGAAGTGACGTCGGAAGCCGTCGTCGACGCGATGATCGCCGCCGACGCCCTCGGCCGCGAGCGAAAACACCTTTCCCTGGATTGAAAGAGGTATCCCACTAACAATTTCCCGATTTGGGAGGGGGACAGTCCC
>JBDRTC010000581.1:0-2374 GCA_043824335.1 Planctomycetota bacterium
GACGGAAACCGCGCCCATCAAGAGAAGCCAGCCGACGACGCCCCGGGGCCGCAGTCGGCGCCATCCTTCGCCGGTGGCCAATATCCACCCGGCCAAGAGCGGCAGCGTGACGAAGCGGGACAACGTGCCCACCAACCCGACGGGCCATCCCTCGATCTTCACCAGGAAGCGTATGAGCAGGGTGAACGCGACCCAGGGGACAACGGCCAGCGAGGCGTAAAATGCGTTTCGCATGTCGGTCGTTCGTTATGCTTCGTTTCCTCGATTGCGTTTGAAGTGCCAGGCCTCGCCGTGCCTGAGGACGGGTCGTTGGCGCGTGCCCAGCCAGACGTCGTGCCGGGTGAGCAGCCAGCGGCGGACCTGTTCGAGCGGCTCGCCGGTCCAGCTCGGGTTGCTCCAGAGTGCACCGGAGCCGAGAAGCCCGCCGATTCGGGCGCCCAGGACCACGTAGTGCCGCACGGACGGAAAAGTCATCACCAACTCGTCCACGCCGGAATCGACCGGGACGAAGCATCCCAGCACCACGGCCGGCCGATATCGACCGAGCGCCTCGTCGGCCGACGCCCGAATCACCCGGGAACCGGCGGGCGGATCGGCGTCGGTCGCCACGACTCGCACGCCGGTTGCGCCCATCGCTTCGGCCAATTCCCCTCCGCCGGCACAGACTTCCAGGATCGGTCCATCGCCCAGCGAGCGGAGGAATTCGCTCAAGGCCGCTTGAAACTCGTGCGTCGGAACCGAGAAGCGGCCGTTTCGCTCGCACACGCCGAGCCACCCGTCGCCCCGCTCCGCGTCGGCGATTTCTTCCAGTTGGGCGTTGAAAGTCGGCAGCGTCATTCCGAGTGACCTCACACGCTCGGTCCGCAGCGGTTGATGGCGAAGCCGTTGAACTCTCGGAAGGCCTCGGCCTTGGTCATTTTGCCGTCGCAGGTGTCGAGGACCTCGTTGAAGAGCCGCTCACCGGCCTCTTCGAGCGTGGTCCCCTCGAACATGTCGGAGACGTCGACCTCCATCGTGTCTTTCATTTTCTCCCACGACTCGCGGTTGCCGGTGAGCCGCATGGTGATCATCAGCGGATGGTTGATCGTGTGGCCGCCGCCGGTCGAGAAGCTCATCACCTGCGAGCCGGCCGCGGCGATGCTGGTGATGCTTTCGCCGCCGTGGCCCGGGGTGTCCATGAGCCAGAGTCCCGACTCGTCGCCGATCGGTTCGGCGAACCCGACGGCACCGACGATCGGTTTGGTCCCCCATTTCTGCATCGCCCCGAGCGATTTTTCCTCGATGGTGGAAAGGCCCCCGGCGATGTTGTCGCCGGTCGGCTGGCTGCCGCGGAGCTCGACGCCGCAGGCGAGAATCCGCTGTTCCATCTGTTCGATGAAGCCGAGAATCTTTGCGGCGATCTCGGGCGTTTTGGCCCGGGCCTTTATGAGCTCTTCGCCGCCCATCATTTCGGTGGTCTCGGCGCCGAGGGCCCGGCCGCCCGCCTCGATGACCCGGTCGCAGACCCAGCCAACGCACCGGTTGTGGGCCAGGCCGCTGGTCACGTCGCTCGTGCCGCAGTTGAAGCCGTAAAGGAGCTTGCTCAAGGGGACCCGCTCGCGCTGTTGCGTGTTGATCTGTCGATTGAAGTCGATGGCCAGGCGCAGCGCCTTACTGAGCGCGTTGATGGCGCCCCCCTCGCGCCGGATGTTGACCACTTCGACCGGTTTGCCGCTCTCGGCGAGCTGGTGGGCGATCTCGTCGGCCGTGCAGCCCTGCTCCTTGAAATGGTCGACCACGATCACCGCCCCCGCGTTCGGGTTGCGCCCGTGGCCAACCAGCGTGCGAAACGTCTGGGCCAGATCGGGCGCGATCTGGCAGCGCCCCAGCGGGTGGACGATGGGGATCGTGTTCTGAACCATGTGGGCGACGCGCTCGCACGTGGGATTGGCGTAGAGCGTGCCGCTGAGCATGAGCACGTGGTTGCGGATGCCGGTTTGCCCGTCGGGCCGGGGATAACCGTAGAAGAAGTCTCTCACGTTATGGCTCCTGGTGTGGTTGGTGTGTGGGGTTGTGGGGGCCTCCGGAAGGGGACAGTCCCGTTTTTCGCTGCGCGAAAAGCGGGACAGTCCCCAGGCGAAGCCGGGCGGCTGCGTCAGATCTTTTCGAGGGCTCCGCGGCCGCGGTTGGATTCGATGTTGTGGACATGGACGTACTGCCCCTTCTGGATGTCGCACGACGCCCGGCCGATGTTCAGGCCGTACTTGATGATTGCGGCACCGGATTTGACGTCGACCGGGGCAAACTTGTGGTTCGATGGGATGTCGTCCAGCAAGGTGACGGCGATCTTCTCGTCCTTCCCCTCGACGGTACACTCGACCGTCTCGCCCTTCTT
>JBDRTC010000582.1:0-2732 GCA_043824335.1 Planctomycetota bacterium
CACTGACGTCTCGCCAGTCGTCGGGCAAGATGTCCGTGCCACCCAAATACACTGGGAAATCTATAGTCCGTCCCCGTTAGGTTGACGGGTTCATGCGATGTCGGTTGGGAAACTCGTAAGCGTCTCGAGCCCGGACTCCGACACGTGGTAGATCTCTTCCACGCGCAACCCGGCCCGGAGGTCTTCGCCGTAAAGCCCCGGCTCGGCGGTGAAGACGTCGCCCGGTTCGAGCGTGTCGTCCCAGTGCGGGTTGAGTCGCGGGGATTCGTGGGCGCAGAGCCCAATGCCGTGGCCCAGGTGGTGTGGGAACGACCAGCCTTGGTATCCGTCGAGCATCGCCCGGGCTTCTTGGTAGAGCGCGGCGCAGTCGGTACCGGGCTTCGCCGTCTCTTCGACGCGTTCGAGCACTTCCATCACGCGACGGTGGGCCTCGATCTGCGGGGCGGACGGCTCGCCGCCAACGACGAAGCTCCGGCACATGTCGCAGGCGTAGCCCCGCACGACGACCGAGAGATCAAACACGGCCATCTCGCCGACCCGGGCCGGGCGGCGTCGCGGCGAACTGCCCGTGGCGCCGATCTGGAAATCGTTGCCGAACTCGCCGATCGCCTCGCCGACGTACCGGGCGGCCGCGGCCTGCATGCCGGCAAACAGGTCGACTTCCGTTTGCCCCGGCTCGATGGTTTCCCGTGCGTATGCGTATGCCTCTTCGGCCGCGGCGATCGCAAAGCGCAAAAGGGCGACCTCGTCGGCGTGCTTTTTGCGCCGCATTGTCAGGAGCACTAGCGCAAGCTCGTCGATGTCCTCAAGATTGAGGTCCCCGAGCAACGCCAGCGGGGTCGACCCGTCGCAGCCGATCGCGCGAAGTCCTTCGAGCCGACCCCCGAGCGCCCGTACGGCCGCCCCCGACTGGTCGTCAACCAGCGTGCCCAGGCGATTCGACTCGTAGACCAAGATCTCGTCAGCGGCCATCGGCTCTTCCGCCGGGAGCGGTGCGCTCAGGATCGTGGGGCCTTCACGCATCACGAGCACGACCGGGCTGAAGAGCGACCGGTGCCAATACCCGGTGAAGTAGTGAACGTAGCCGGGATCGGAGATCAGGGCGGCGTCGAGATCGCGCTCTTTGAGGCTCCGGCGAAGGCGCTCCTGCCGGGCGTTGCAGCCTTCGACGGAAAGGCCGGGAACAGGTGGTGGGATTTCCATTGAACGGTCGGTCCTGGTCGGACGAGCGGGAATGACGAAAGCCGATTGAGGAAGCAGCGCCCGAATCACGAATGAGGCGGACTACGTCTTCCGCATCACCGTCAGCTTGAAGCCTGCTATCACGATGCCAGCGATCGAAAGACCCCAGACGTAAGGCAATTCCATTGCGATACCCACAGGGAGCCCAATTGCACAGACGATCAGGCAATACTGGAGAATCCGCTTTCTGAAAAGCCTGAGCTCGCGCTCAATGACGCCTTTGTTCAACGGGAATCCACAGGCAGGACACGCTTCTGCCTGGTCCGACACATCGTTCGAACATTCCGGACATTTGACCAGTGGCATGCGGGCTCTCCTCTTCAATTTCCAGCGTCGACCGGGATTTCGTCCGACTTTCTCACCCCCAACGGGTATAGGATACCCGAAACGACCAGCTCCGACACGAGCCACACCAATCGAAGCACGGCCGCGCTGGCCCAGGCGGCGAGTTCGGCCTGGCGGGTGAGCCCTGCGAGGTAGGGGATCATCAGTTCGGCCAGGGCCGCCTCGCGCACTCCGATGCCGCCGGGAAGGACCAACAAGAGGAACCCGGCCACCATGGCCAGGGAAACGCTCGCCGTGTAGCGGGGCAGTTGGGCGATGGGATCGAGACCGGGGATGCCCATCGCTTCGAGTGTTGCCCAATAGCTCAATCCCAAGAGCCCCCAGGAGAGCACCATCAGCCCCCAGCCCATGAGGAGCGTTCCGTAGCCGAGCTTTTCGATCTTTTCGGCGATGGCGGGGTCCGACCTGCCAACTCCTGCCAGCCGGACCAGACGCTTGAACACGGGCGGCAAAGTGGGGAGCCCTGAAAGGACCGCCAGTCCCACCGCCCCCCAGAATGCGAAGCGATGCTCGGCGAGCGAGGCGGCCAGAAACGCGGCGGCCAGGCAGGCCCCCACCGCCATCATGGTGAGCGTTTCGAGGAAGACGCTGACCGCGGCCAGCGACGTGTCGATGCGACGCCCCCGAACCAGGGCGGTGCGAATGACCACGACCATCGCCTTGCCGGGCACGTACTTTCCCAGATGCCCGACAAAGTAGGCCCGTATGGTTTCCCCAAACCGCGCATCTTGCCCCATCACCCGCAAGATGCAGTGCCAGAAAATGCCGGCCGGAAGGAGCCCCGCCAGATACAGGGCCGCCGACAGCCCCAGCCATCCCGGGGCCAAGTGCCAGTGAGACTCGTCCAACTGGTTCCATGCATCGTACAGGGTACGTCGCACCGCCCAGACGACCACCACCGCGACCAGCAGCTTAATCCCTCTCGGGAGCCATTTTTTGCGGGAGGATTGGTCTTCGCTCACGGACGGACTCCGGGCCGATGTGTGTTACACTTGCCATTGTGACGGCCTCAGACACCCTGTTCAAGGCAAATGGGGCAACGCAGGCAAGGAGTCGTCTTTACCAAGACCCCGCGTCAAGGCTACGATGCCTACTGGTGCCCTGCGTCATTCTATCTTGGCGGTTGGGTGGCACTGGCTGCTTGT
>JBDRTC010000583.1:0-11463 GCA_043824335.1 Planctomycetota bacterium
CCGACGATCGTGCCGGTTTCGGTTTTCCTCGTGAGCACCTCGTGCTGAGCGGCGGCAACGGCCGACAGCGACGTTGCCAACAAGACGGCAAGGCAGAGGAAATAATCGCGACGCTGCATGGAAATCTCCTTTCTTCTTCCCGAAAGATCGTGCAAGAGAACTTCTCCGTTTAGCTGCCGCCAGTACGGCGGCACTGTGCCCAACAGGCCCTTCACCCACATGCCGCCGTGCCGGCGGCAGCTAAACAGCGGAACCTTCAACTGGGGAAGCTATTCTTGACGCGACACCCGCGTTTGTCAAACCGCGGCCTACAGCCGCTCCAGACGCCTCAGGTGGGCTTCCCAGAGGTCCATCCGCACCCAAAGTTGCGCGAGCACGTTGGGACGAACGCCGTAATAGCCGGTCATCAAATGGGTTGCATCGAGCCGTTCGGTCAAGGGGGCATCGAGTTCCGGGGACGAGATGATCACCGGGGCGCCTGGGTCGTCGGGCACACGCGTCCAATATTCGACGTGCCCGGCGCTCCGCAAGTACCAAGGCAGCGGCCAGTAGTACGCGTCGTGCCAGATCACCTCGATCACGATTTCCTCGCCCTCCGGGCTTGCCTTGGCGAGTTCCGCCACGTCGCCGGAGAGCCGGGCGGCGTCGGGGAGCGTGTGAGCATAAACGTACGGGTTCCCCGGGTCTGCTGCGAGAACAAAGCTCGCCCGGTACGACTGCCAGCCGAGTTGACCAGTGGCGCCAACCAAGAGAAGCGTCGTCAACGCCTTCAGCGGCAACGTGGGAGTCAGCCGCACAAGGGCCACCGCGCCGACGCCGGCCAGAAGGATCATCCCTTCCAGGAAGTTCAAGAGACACCAGGGGGTCTTGTAGGGAATCACGCTGTACGCAGCCGCCGAGGCGACCGTGTAGAACCCAACCCATCGCACGAATGGCGCGCTAGCAGCCGGTTGAAAAAGGGTGCCACTGCTGGCTTGCCCAGCAGTGCTGTGCAGATTTTCCCGAGAATCACTGCTGGGCAAGCCAGCAGTGGCACCCAGCGAAGCCCCAGTCGAACGGCACTGGGGCACCGCTTCGCTTTGCCCCAGCCACCCAACTCGATCCTTCTGGTGTGTCGGACTACTAGCTCCCCGCGTCAACGGCCCGGCGGGAAAGAACGCTGCTCCAAAACCGACGGCGGCCAAACCGAGGATCAGGCCCTCGGACCACACGGGGCCGTTGCCCTCCTGCCAGCAGGCGAGCACGTGGAAGTAGTAGTACCATGGGTGCACGTGCGGCGACGCGCCCTGCGCCCGGCTCAGCCAAGGTAAAAAGGCCAGCACCCCGTCGATCGGCCCGCGCGGATTCGTGAAAAACGACGTCAGCAGAACACCCGCCACCAGAATGGCCGCGGCAAGCCCCAACGCCAAGTGCCAGCCGGGTCGGGTCGGCCGATCTTCCGCGAAAGCCTCGCCCGCGAGACGTGCCCAAAAAGCGACGAGCAACAGGGCGAGTCCCATGGCAACGTGCGAGATCACGCTGGTTTCCTTGGTCGCCTGCATCAGCCCGAGAAACGCGCCGGCGGCCAAACACCACGCCAGCTTGCCGCTTTGAAGGTAGCGCCAGCCGGCAGAGATGACGGCGAGCGTGAAGAAGGCCAATAGCGTCTCGTGGATGTAGTAACGGCTGTAGAAAACCATGGCCGGCGAAACGGCCACGAGCACGCCGGCGCAAACCGCCGCCGCTTTTCCCAGGCCGTCGGCCAGAAACCAGAGCAGGAGAATCATGCCCGCGCCGAACAGCACCGGCACGATGCGATACGTGGCCTCCGTCGTCTCGGCGAAGCTTCCCGGCGCCGCCGTCCACAACGACGCGAGCGTGGCGTACTGCAACGTCGGCCCGTGGAACTCGTTGGGATCGTAGCGATAACGCCCCTGCTCCCAGAGCTGCCGGGATCGGGCGGCCTGCACGGCCTCATCGGCGTGCATCGGACGGTCGCCCAGCCGCGGCAGGCGAAACGCCAATGCGCCCCCCGCAACAAGCACCAGCAATACGAGACAAATGAGTCGAGGTTTCACCTGGCACACGGCTTGGGGGGATTCGGTTCCCAGACCTGTCCGGCCCGAGGTTGGCGGATTATGATATACTATATCCATCACACTAACGAGACGCAGCACGAAACTCCGAAAGATGCGGGGCTACTTCGAAACGGCTGGATTGCCCATCACATCCACCGGCTCTTCGACGTGGACCTTGTTCGCGCCGGCCAACTCAATCAGGTCGGGAAGGTCGTAGTGTTTCAAAGCCCCGTGAACGACGCTTGCTGCCTGATTCAGGTTCTCCGGCGTGCTAACGACTTCCGCCCATGACGAGACCATGTTTTGCAGCCGCACCGAGGCGAACCGCTCCGCATCGAGCGCCGCCGCATGCAGCGCCGGAATGGCCGCCTCGCCGATCGCCACCAGATGAAGCTCGTTCGGGTGCTTGTCCGTCGTCTTGTATTCCGCAAGCAACCGGGCCCACGCCGCCACGTCGTCCGTGCGCATGCCGACGTAGGAGCGACCGATCAGGTATGCTAGAAAGATCTCCTGAACGTCGCGACCGAAGCGGCCGCGTCCGTAATCGGGTTTGTCGTGACCGGCTTCCGTCTCGCCGATTCCTCGCAGCTCGGCGGCCAGCACAATTTGCCCCCGCCTCACGAGCGCTTCAATCGGACCGCTCGGCGCGGCGTCGGTCTTCATGCTTTCGCCATGCAAATAGAGGCAGGCCTGTCCGTTCGGCGTTGCCGGGACGAAGGCCAGCGCGGGCAACTGAATGCCCGGCTCCGGAATCAGGATCAGTTTCTCGATCGAGTAGTCGTCGCGCTGAATCAGGCCCACCGACTCGCAGGTCGGGTTTATTCGGCGTCCCGGTTCTGCCGTGTTGGGCGATCCGCCTGCAGGCGGGACACCAGCGATCGTTTTCCTTACCAGATCGCGCCGCTGGGCAGGCGTCAGCTCTTGCCACGCCGCAGCCCGTTTCTCGCGCAGCCGCTGTTCCGTCTCCGCGTTTAACTGGAACACCGATTTCTCGCCGGGCATCAGCAGCACCTGCCCTTCGCCCGTGCACTGGAGATCCTTGTCGGTCCAGTCGCCTTCGCTGAGTTCCCAGATTTTCTTGTCGTCCAGCGGTTCGGGCAGCTCGTCGATTTCACGGACCACGTCGTCGATGCCCAGCAGCCAGCGGCGCATCCACTGCACAGTAGCTTCGCGCGTTTGGATCGTGAAACCGTGCGGCGCGTCGGGCTCCGTCAGCTCTACTCGCTCCGGGTATCTCAGCCGCGTGTAAAACCGCTTGGCCTCACGGAACAACGGCCATGTCCCTTCGATGGGAAACGTCTTGTCCCGGGTTGAGGCGCAGATGAGCGTTGGCTTCGGCGCCCGCATGATGACGTAATCCGCTTCATCCATGCCGAAGGCTATCTGCCCGTAGATGTTCTGTTCGGCGTCCTGCGGCCCTTTCGTATCGATCAGGTGCCGGAACGTCATGAGGTAGCCTCCGGGCACGGCGGCGGCAACGCGGTCGTCCAGCGCCATCAGATACGAGGTCATCGTGCCGCCGCCCGAGTTTCCTGTGCAGCCGATCTTGTCCGCGATGATGTCATCGCGGCTTTCGAGGTAATCGATCGCCCGCATCCCGTCCCAGATCCGGTACTGGGCAATATTCGACCCCAGCAGGATGCATCCCAGCCCCGCCGTCGTGTGCTCGATGGTGCATATGAACTGGACTCGCGGGTGGGGCACCTTGAGGTGGGTTGCCGTGGTGAAGTGAGTGTGGTCTCTTTCGTAGTCGAGCATTTGGTATCGCTCACCCTGACTGATCGGGTCGTAGCAGAGCGCCGCCAGCCCGTGTTTCGCCAGCAGGATGGAAATCCGCTGGTATTGCCCGGCCGCTTTGCCGTTGTGACTGTGACCGCAGGGCACCAGCACGGCGGGGTAGGGCGGCTTCGTCAGCGGCAGATAGACGTTCGCCGTGACGTGGACCCCCGGACGGCTTTCGAAGATCAGCTTTTCCACGCGGTAGCCATTGCCTTCCAGCCGGCCGACGATTCTCGCATTCAGGGGAGTGCGTTCCGGAAGCCCGCCAAGCTGCTCGAGGAAAAACTCGCGCCGTTGCTGTTGCCACTTCTTGCAGTCCGCTCGGCTCTTGACGGCTTCGTAAGCCTCAAGGCGTTGATCCAGATGTTGGTAAAGCTGTTGCTTCAGATAAGCTGCGAGCTGTTTTCCCGGCGGTATTCCGTCGGGCGTTTCCGTCAGCACGGTGAGGTCTTCAGCGCAGGCGACGGGCCTGAGCGTCAGTAGCAGGGCGGCAAGAATAAGGGCGGGTTTCATTGTGACGTCTCCTTGTTGAGGGTGTGGCGGTACAGCGATTGTCGTGCCTTGGCGCACCGGTCGCAACCCTCTGGAATCTCATGGGGGCACACCAAGCGGAGTTCCTCCAGCGCGCGGGTCGGCGGCAGTCATCAGGCAACTCGACACCGTTGTAGAGCACCTCGCCGGCTCTCGCTGGCATCTGGAGTGACAAGATTGTCACGAGCGCCAGGCAGGTGAAAACTAATCGTCGAATGGCCATGGCAGACCTCCTCCCGTTGGACTCACAGAGAAAACACACATTTCTCGGCGGTCTTGGAGGCAGCATACTGTGCGTTGTTTGATGAGAAAGGTGAAACCGAAGAACTGGTCAGCAATCTGTGGCGATGCGCCAAGGTGGGATTGTTGGTGGCGTTCACCAAGAAGGAGGGTGGATTATGCGGACGAACCAGTACAAATATCAGTGAGCCGTTGGAAACTCTTGCGGCTCTCGGGGCCAGTATGTGCCCCGTGCGTGGGGGGCAGGGCCAGCTCACCGGTCAACCTTCGAACTGGAGCTGGTGGACACCTGCTTACGCAGCGCCGCGATGTCCTTCCTCAACTTTTCGATGCCCCAGTACGACTCGCGAGAAGCCGTTGAGCCCAGCCAGCCCGGGGGGGCAGAGGTTGCCATATACTCTTGGAGCTTGGCCCAATGCTGATCCCGGACCATCTCCAATAGGGCCAGGGCGGCCTTCGGGTCGCTCTCGGATAGCCGGATTGCCTGCCGGCGCGCCTCGTAGAAATCGGCCGACATCTCCCAGTAACCCACCGTGGTACCCAGCTTCTGCACCTGGCGTCGCTCGCCGTCGCTGGCAGCCTTTTGTCGGGCCGCGCGAAGTGTTTGTTGGATCTTCTCTCGGCCTACCTGCTCCAGGAAGGAGAATCCCTGTTTTCAATCGGCAGCGTCAAGATCGGAACGCTCGCTTGGACATTGCCAAGGAAGGAATCTGTGAGTTGCGTGACGAGGGGGTTGAACGAGGCTGGACAAAAGAGGATGGAAAAAGTCGTAAGAAGGGTCATCGGAGGGTTGCATCAGCGGCGGCGGGGGATCAAAATTCCTACGGCGTCAGCGGCGAGGAGCCCCGAGTGTGCTCACAACAGGTACGCGGTGACGTGCAGCTATGACCCTTTGGCGCAGCACGGCTCACGCCGGAAGGTGCAGGCGCCAGCTCGCTTGTATGTGGATGGTTGTCCCGGTAATCTCAAGTGCGAGGCCGCACGGCACCTATTGGGAGACATGCCATGAAGATTCAATCTGCCAGGCTATTTGACCGACGGGGTTTCCTTCAGATAGCGGCAGCCGGTGGTGGAGCAGCAGCAGTACTTGGTTCCTCGGCCCCGTCATCGCGCGGCGAAACAGCTGAGAAACCGTCGAGTCCTGACGCACCGGCTGTGACGCGCTCACCGCAACCCACGACCTCCAGGTATTGGATGAACACGGAAGGGACAGTTCGTGATCGATTCTGGATTTTCTGTTGTGCCGCGAACACGGATTTCCGCTCGCTTCAGCGCCGCTCCGTCATGACACCCGCCGAGGGGGCGTATTACCTGGATGTGCCGAACATCATCATGGTCCAAGCCAGTTCCACAGAAGCCAAGTATGGCCGGTTTGAACCTCCTTTCGATCAGTACGCTCTGGCGCTGCGCCCGCTCAAGCGAGTTGCGTGGTCGGTCGTTGGGTCTGGCGGTTTTACGGCGCCAAACGAAACCAATGAGGTGTTGCGATTGGCCAAGGGCACCCCGAACATGTCCGCCATCATGCTCGACGACTTCTTCACGGGAAAAAGCGAGGGCAAACGGGCCATCTTGACCGTGGACGAGCTGCGGGACGTCAGGCGACAGATTGAGGCCATCGGAAGAAAACTCGACATCCTCGTGACCTACTACTATGCGCGGTCCCTGTCTTTGCCGCTGGATGATTACCTGGAGCTGGTGGACGTGGTGACGCTCTGGGGTGGCGCCGCCGACCTTCCGAATCTGGACGCGACTTTGGAAAAGGTTGAAATCCGGGTTCCCAACAAGCGGATCATGCTGGGCTGCTACATGTTCGACTTCGGCAAGAAAGAGCCGATTTCTGTTGATCTGATGAAACTACAGTGCGAGAAGGGTTTACGGTGGCTTCGGCAAGGACGGATCGAAGGAATGATCTTCCTTGCCAACACGGTTGCGGATTTCGATTTCCCTTCAGTCGAATGGACACGCCAGTGGATCCGAAGAATCGGGGACGAGAAGCTCTGACAGCCGCGGCGCTGTTGGTTTCCGAGTGGTTCCACAAACCTCCCGGGGAGCAGGAATCTGCCTGACCCCCGGAAGAGGCACCCAAGCTGTGTGGCTAGAGCCCGGCGGGCTATACCCGGTACCACAGCTTGCCGGTCGGGCGCCTACTGTGAGCTTCAACCGGAGCGGTAGCACGTACGCCTTCGGATTTGTCCTGTAGTGTCGAATTCTGGCGGTCTCGGCGCGGTTTTGGCAATTATTGGATGAGCCCGCTGGCTGCCGAATGTCCGGCGGCCGAATCCCGCTGACCTGCCAATCCGGGAGAGCAAGTGATGATGCCGTTTTGTCCGCCAGCTCTCCGGTGTGAGAACAAGATGGATCTTTGCCAACGACCGCTCAGTTTAGACCCGCGACAGAGCAGGCCGTGGGCCTGGCGTTGCTGGCTCGTCCCGAGCTGGTTGGCTTCATGATAACGCTCTGAACAGGAGAACACACGATGAGTATCCTGACCCTCTTCGACCGTAAGCGAAAGCGCGCTCGAGCTGCCGGGCGGTCAGAACGGCGACAGCGTCGGTGCCTCGCCTTTGAGCAGCTCGGGCGACGAGAAATGTTGACCACCACCTTGTTCTTGGACTTCGGCGAGGCCTATCCGGAGGGTGGCTTGACGATGACCGTCGACGAGTTGAGATCCGCCCCGGTCAATGGCCCGGCCCTTGACGCGCTTGATCCGAGCGATACGCTCACCTTCACGTCGCTGCGCAGCCTTGTCCAGGACGACCGGATTGCCCTCGATTACAACGGGGACGGACGCGTCACGGATGCGGACACCGACAAACTGAAGGAGGACATCCTCGACATTGCACGCCGCGCGCTCCGCCCGTTCGACATCGATGTGAAGGAAGGGGATGCCGACAGCATCGACAGGATTGCGGAGTTGTATGCAGAGAACCAGCACGTCAAGAACGGCCGATTCGATGCCTGGGTCCCGATCAACAGGGTTTTCGTCGACACGGAGGCAGGGGGGAGGATATCGCTCGGGGCAGGGCCTTACTATGGTTTGTCCCCACCCGGGGATCGCCTTGCGCACGCCAACTTGACCGACGAGGCGGCCCTGGTGTTTGCCGACCATCTCCTTGACGCCGACCTCTGGGGCGACTATGCGGCGGAGATTCGCGACTATCCGGTGCAGTTCTCGCTGGCCAACGTCGCTCTCCACGAGGCCGGCCATACGTTCGGTCTGTGGCACACGACCAGCGGGAATGACTCGCAGCAACGGCTCGGGCGCTCCAACTTGATGGCGACGGCAGGCTACCTGGACGGCGCTGTTCAGATGGACTTCCTGGGGAGCCACAGCTTCTTCAGCCGCTTCGACATTATGAGAGACACGACCGACGACGATAGTGTGGTGAACCTCGATGTCGATTTCACCACGAACGCCTACAGGCAACTCGCGCGGGATCGGGATATTGGGCTCCGGGAGGATGCACCGGCTTATGTGACGGGAACCGGGGCCCACGACGTGATCCAGATTGAATCCCTTTCGTCGGGCTACTCTTACCGGTATGGCACGGGCGACATTCGAGTCACGGTGAGTGCCTACTCCGACCCGGCACATCACGCCTTGATCGCCAAGGACAGCTATAAATTGAAGGCCAGTGAGCTGAGGCACGGCATCCTCGTCGAAGCCGGCTATGGCAACGACTACGTTTTCGTCGATCCTGCTGTAGAAATTCCCATCGAGATTTTCGGTGGCGCTGACGACGATCGCCTCCAAGGCGGCGGCGGCAACGACACCCTCTATGGGGAAGCTGGAGATGACGAGCTGTTGGGAGGAGACGGACGGGACCAAATTTTCGGTGGCGAGGACGCCGACACCCTTTGGAAGGCCTATGGTGCGATCGCCGACGAGGACACCTGGAAGGATTTCGATTCCTCCGAGGGCGACCGCGTGCGTTATTATCTGCCTTGGCTCTATTCGTGGAGCGAAAGACGACGTTGAATGACCGCGAGAGTTTCAGGTTTCGGGCAGTCGATTCGACGGGGAGTGATGGAGTGTTGTCCCGTCAGAAGTATCGAGCGAGGGTCCAAGACGGGGCAAGACGTATGTCCGAGAAAACCACCGTACTGGGGCGCGCAGCGGCGATCGCCAGCCCCCCTCAATCGGGTGGTAAACAACAGGCAATCGACGCTGTCGCAGGAAACGGTTGTGCCGGGGTTTCTCGGACACGTCGGCAATCGAAGGTTTCCTGACTTGGTCTGGCAGTGGAGCTTAGGGGCGGCCGAAGAATAACTTCCCGGTTCTTGGCTCCGTTGGGGCAGCAGTTGCACTGCTGCCCCCATCGGTCCACATCAGGGCTGATTGAAGAATCAGTTCCCGTTGGAGGTCGTACAGCGGCCGGAAAAGTACGGCCGTAGACGTCTACCTCTAAGCCGCTTGCTTTGTAACTTTCAAGCCGCTTTTGCCAGTCCAAATAGTCGTCCAGATCGCTCGGTGGCCGTCCCATCACGTCTCTCCCAAAGGTGCTACGCCCCAGCACTTAAGCATACACGACCTGGCAAGTATGGATTTGGCGGACGCTTACTGGGAGGCGAAGTTTATGACATACCCTTCCAGCCTCGTTTCGGAAAGATGCTCCCCCTCTACGTGGGGGGGGTCTCGGGCTCGTATGTTCGGAGACACCGCTCTGGCGAGAGCCGCGGATCGGGATGTTTGAGCTCGGTGGCAGCCATGCTCGGGGCATATGCCTACAGCATCGCGAGGGCCCTTGCTTGACGTGTGGTTCGTCACGGGGGGAAAATCGGGCCGTCTCAGCCGCCTCTGTACTGAAAGGTCACGATGAAACCCGGCATCGCCTTGCTCTTGACACTCTTCATCGCCTGCTCAGCGGCTCCCATCCAGGCAGCCGAGCCCCAGCAAGACTCACAAGCCCAGAAAGTGGCGGGGATGGTCGCCATTGTTATCTGCCCGGCCCTGGTTGCCGACAGCAGGAAGGGGGCAGCGCGAGCAGCAGAGTACCGCTCGCCGCTGGCGCTGGCGGTCTCTCACGATGGCAAGACCCTCTACGTTTCGGACAAAACGGCCGGCTGCGTCGCCGTGCTCGACGCGGCGGCCGGCAAGAAGGTTCGCGAGGTGGCGATCGCAGGCGAGCCCAACGGCCTGGCCCTCTCAGCTGACGGCAAGACGCTCTACGTTGCCCAGCGGAAGGCAAACTCGATCGCCCTGGTCGACACGGCCAAAGGGGCCGTCACCAGGCAGATCCCCGTCGGCACCTGGCCGGTCGCGCTGGCCCTGGCTGAAAACACGAGGCGGCTCTACTGCGCGAACCGCGGCAACCATACGGTCTCGGTCGTCGACCTGGCCGTCGGCCAACAGATCAACGAGATCGCCGTGGTCCGCGACCCGGCGTATGTGGCGATCACCGCGGACGAATCGCGGGCAGTCGTTGCGAATTTCATGCCGCGAGGCGCAGGCACCGATCGTGAACTGGCTTCCGAAATCAGCATTCTCGATACGGCTATCATGCAACAGGTCGCCCGAGTCAAGTTGCCGCCAGGGGCGACGATGGCCGGCGGCACATGGATCGGGCCCAAGGGAAAGTGGGCCTATGTGGTTCACGTCCTCGGCCGCTTCAGCTTTCCGATCACGAAACTGGAGCAAGGCTGGGTCCATACCTACGCCTTAAGCATCATCGACGTGGCTGCGGGCACGCGGTTGGCGACCGTCCTGCTGGATGATCTGACCAAGGGCGCGGCCGATCCCTGGGCGGTAGTCGGCTCGGCCGACGGCAAGACGCTCTGGATCAGCCACCGCGGCGTCCACGAGGTTTCGACGCTCGACATCGGCCGCATCCACGAGTTGCTCAAAGGCAACGTGCCGGGCGAGATCGCCGGAAGGAAGGACGGCCTGCGGGACAACATTTGGGTCCGCATCAAGCACGACAAGAACGAAATCGCCCACTTGACCAACGACCTGACGGCGCTCTACATTTCCCGTACGATCCGCCGGGCACCCTCGGGCGGAAAGGGCCCGGCCGGTCTGGCGCTTTCACCCGACGGGGAGAAGCTCTACGTGGCCAACTACTATGCCGGTACGGTAGGCGTGCTCAGCGCGACCGAGGGCAAGCTCCTGGGAACGATCGCCGTGGGGGACCAACCCGAGCCCGACGCCGCCCGACGCGGCGAAATCTACTTCCACGACGCCACCCGTTGCTACCAACGCTGGCACAGTTGTGCCTCGTGCCATCTCGACGGCGGGCGCGTCGACGGGCTGCCCTGGGACTTCATGCGGGACGGGATCGACAACGGCAAAGACGTCGTCAGCCTGGTCAACATGCCCCATACACCGCCATACAACCGCCTTGCCACGCGAGCCAATCCGCGGGAATGTGTGGAGACCGGCGTTCTCAGCAGCCACCAGATCGCGCCCGAGCCGGCCGACGTCGACGACCTGCTGGCCTACATTCAGTCGCTTGCTGCGGAGCCCAATCCGAACGTGCCGCAGTTTGCCGAAGCGGCCAAGCGGGGCAAGCGGCTGTTTGAGGGCAAAGCCGACTGCACGACCTGCCATCCGGGGCCCTACTTCACCGACAAGAAGACACACAACGTGGGCATCACCAGCCCGAGCGAGCCGCACGCCCGATACGACACCCCGTCGCTCATCGAGGCGTACCGCACCGCCCCCTATTATCACGACGGCCGCGCGGCCACCATGAAGGAAGCCCTCACGGAGCACGATCCCAAGCACCTGCATGGGAACCTCCAGGACCTCGCGCCGCAAGAAATCGAGGACCTGATCGCTTACGTGCTCTCGCTGTGATGCAGGGTGAGCCAGGTTCGTCGGTTCGCGATTGCCCCAGGTTCTTCGAGCGGCTACGCG
>JBDRTC010000584.1:0-5372 GCA_043824335.1 Planctomycetota bacterium
CGCGATTCGAGCCCGACTATCGCCCCTTCACGATCCCCAAGCGGTCGGGCGGCCAGCGGCGGATCTTGGCGCCCGACAGGCATTTGAAGCGCCTGCAGCGTAGTATCCTCAGGCGACTTTTGGCGCGGCTGAGGGCCCATCCGGCCGCCACGGGCTTTGAGCGGGGGAAGTCGATCGTCACCAACGCCCGGGCGCACCAGGGCCGGGCGGTCGTGCTGCGCTTCGACGTCGTGGATTTCTTCCCCACCACCAGCGCAGAGCGACTGAGGAAGTACTTCCGTCGGATCGGCTGGAATCGTCCGGCGACCGAAATTCTCCTGCGACTTTGCACCTATGAAGGCGGACTTCCGCAAGGCGCGCCCACGAGTCCCCGGCTGAGCAACCTAGCCAACTACCGGCTCGACGCCCGGCTGGCCGGGATGGCTGCCAGGTTAGGCGGCGTCTACACTCGATATGCCGACGACATCACGATCTCGCTCCCCGAAGAGGAATCGGAGAGCGACTGGACCATCCGCAGCGGCCCACCGCCCATCTTCGGTTTGGAGACGAACCGCGACAAGGTCCGTTTCCTGCAAGCCTTCGTTCGCCGCGTGGTTGGGGAGGAAGGATACCGTTTGCACCGTCGCAAGAAGCTGAGCGTGCGCCGGCGGCACCATCGTCAGGAGGTGACGGGCTTGGTGGTCAACGACCGCGTGAATCTTCCCCGCTCGACCCGCCGATGGCTTCGCGCGGTGGAACACCGCACACGGCTGGCCCAACAGGGGCAACCGGGTGGCGATCCCGTCAAGCCTCCCACCCTCACGCCGGCCCAACTCGATGGCTGGCTGGCCTTCCAGTCGATGATCGCCCGGCAAGCAGCCGACGACTAGCCGCGATTGTTCACAAAGGCTCGTAGTTGTCCGATTCATCGGGTCAGACAAGAAGGAGACCATCGGATGAGCCTGTCGGGTAACAGAATTCCCGGCCAGCGGGCGGCGGAACTGCGAGAGCACTACCGTGCGGCGCTTCTGGACGACATCGTGCCTTGGTGGATGAGCCATTCGCTCGATCGCGAATGCGGCGGCTACTACAGCCTGCTGGAGCGCGACGGCCGTCCCTGGGCCACCGACAAGTACATGTGGATGAACGGCCGGCAAGTTTGGCTGTTGAGCCATCTCTACAATGCGCACGAGCAGAATCCCGAGTGGCTCGACGCCGCCCGGTTGGGGGCCGAATTCATGCTCCGGCACGCCTTCAAGGAAGACGGAAAGATGCACTTCCGGCTGAGCCGCGAGGGGCAAAGCCGCTCGGAGGTGCTGAGCCTCTACACCGGGGTGTTTGGGGCGATCGCCCTGGCAGAGTACAGCAGGGCCTCCGGCGACGAGTCGTGCTGGGCCAAGGCCGTCGGGATGTACGATTTCCTCATGTTGCGGCTGGGGCAACCGTCGGACACGGCCCTGCTCGGCTATCCGATCCACGCCAAGTTTCACCTGCACGCCCACGACATGTGCCGGATCACCGTCGCCTGGGTGTTCAACGAACTCCGCCCGGACTCGCGGTTCGAGGACGACTTGACGCTTTCGGTCGATTCGATTCTCGCCCGGCATTGGAAGCCGGACATGCGGGCGCTTCTGGAGAACGTGGCCATGGACGGCTCGCCGATGCTGGATTTGCCCGAGGGGCGGATGTTTCATCCCGGCCATGCGATCGAAAGCGCGTGGATGCTGATGGAGATCGCCCGGAAGCGAGGGGACGAGCGTCTTCTGGAGACGGCGATCGACGTCGTGCTCGCCTCGCTGGAGCACGGCTGGGACGACGAGTACGGCGGAATTCGCTATTTGACCAACGTTGATTGGACGCCCACCCATTCGCTCGACGCCGACATGAAGCTCTGGTGGCCACACGGCGAGGCGATTTACGCGCTTTTGCTGGCCTGGGACCTGACGGGCCGAAGCGACGTGGCCGGTTGGTATGAAAAGACGCACGACTACACCTTCGGCCACTTCCCCGACCCGGAATACGGCGAATGGTTCGGCTATCTCAACCGCGACGGCAGCCCGGTATGGACGGCCAAGGCCAACGGCTGGAAGGGCTTCTTCCATCTGCCGAGAATCCTGTTTCGCGGCTACCAACTCCTGGCCCAATCCCCGCACGATCCACAGCACGGCCGACCGTGAGATGACGGATAGGCCGGCCCCGTCCGGGGTCCTCTTGGAAACGCTTCTCTCGGGGATAGAATGATGAATACCGCGTGAGGGTGGCCGAGACGCTCTTGTGGGTTTTGGCCGCGGTTTTGCTTTCACTTCGCCTCTTTTCAACTCCAGGAGGGAGAACGCCGTGAGACTCAAAAGCTGGATAGCCTACGTGTTGCCCGTGGTGAGCGCCGCGGCAATCCCGGCCCAGGGCGCCTCGGACCCCGGCTCGGAGGTCGGCACGGACCGCACGCTCGTCAACGTGGTGATTCGGTTCGGATTGAACGACACTGAGCCGTCGACGTGGGAAGGGACCTATCGGGTGACGGAGGGCCGCCTCGTGGCGACCGACGGGTGGCGTTTCACCGGCGACGACTACGCGACCTTGTCGGAGTTCAAGCTCAGCGTGCGTCGGTTCTACCCGCGATTCTGGAACCTGCGCGGCCGCGACCAAAACACGCTCCCCATGGAGCCCAACGGGATCATTCTCACGCTTGCCGGTCTTTCTCCGTCGAGCGGGCTGGAAGTGAGCACGTCGCGCGGCGACTTTACGGTGCCGGTCGGCAAGTTGGCGTACGACAGGCCCAAGCAAGCGCTCGACGGAAGCGTGGAGTACCAGCGCGTGCCCGTGTCGAGGCAAATCGTCACGTCGCCCACCGAAGACGGGTACCCCAGCGCTCTAAGCGGGCCGGAGGGCCGGCTCTCGGTCGCTTATCTCGCCTTCACGCATGGGGAAGGGTTTGAGTCGCGTCCGCCCATCCCAAGCCCGCCTGAAGACTTCTCCTTCCTGGCCAAACCGACTGGCGGCGACCGTGTTATGTTCACCGAACGGGAGGGCGAGGCGTGGACGACGCCGGTGGCCCTGACCGACCCCGGCGGCGACCTCTTCGGTACGGCCGTGGCCCTGGATGGCCAGGGACGGCTCTGGGCGTTCTGGTCGGCGAACATCAAGGACAATTGGGAGCTTTACGGCAGGTTCCGCGCCGGCAAGGAGTGGTCCGACCCCGTTCGGATCACTTCCAGCCCCGGCGCCGACGTCAACCACGTGGCGGCGACCGACTCCGAAGGGCACGTGTGGCTGGCGTGGCAGAGTTTCGGCCCGTCCAACTCCGACGTTTGCGTGGCCCGCCAGCAGCAAGACGCCTTCGGCGAGCCGGCCGCCGTCGCCGCCGGCCCGGCCAACCAGTGGGCCCCGGCGATCGCCGCCTCGCGGGACGCTGCCGTTGCCGTGGCCTGGGACTCCTATGAATCGGGCAACTACGACGTGCTCGCCAGGACCTGGCGCGGAGGTGAGTGGGGCGAGGAGCGGCTCATCGCCGGCTCGCCCAAAAACGAAGCCCGGGCGAGCCTGGCTTTCGATCAAGAGAGCCGCCTGTGGATCGCCTACGAAGTCTCGCCCGAGGGATGGGGTAAAGACTTCGGCCCCTACGACGAGAGCCCGAAGCGAACGGCGCTTTACAAGGAGCGTGCGGTCGGCGTCAAGGTGCTCGAGGGCCAAACCCTTTATGAGCCGGAAGCCGACCCGAACCTTGCCATGCCGATGCCCGGGGGCCAACCGCGATGGCCGAAGTCGGGCCAGCGCGTTCTCGCGGCCGGACCGAAGCTGGCCGTCGACGCCGGCGGAAACGTCTGGCTTTCGGCCCGGGTCCGCGTGGATCGGCTCGATAGCGCCGTGGGCGGCACGTGGCTGAGCTTCCTGACGACCCTGGGCCCCGAGGCGTGGCAGCCGGCGGTGATGGTGCCCGAGACGGACGGGTTCCTGCACGAGTCGTCGGCACTGGTGGCCGCCCCCGATTCGGGGCTCTACGTGATCTCGGCTTCCGACGGGCGCTTTCAGAGCGCCGCCGTCTTTGGACCTGTCGCGGGCAAGGGTCGCCAGCGAAAGAAGGACCTCCCGCCGCCGAGCACGCGAATCTACGCCTCGTATCCCGATCGGCTGTTCAACAAGGAACTCTGCCTGGCCGACACCGGCCCGCTCCAGCCCGCCGCCGGCGAGTGCAAGCTCGTGGAAGCGACGCCCAATCCTAGGGCCGGGCCCGCCGAAGAGGCCCGCCGGGAAGCGGAACAGGTGGAATCCATCCGCGGGTATCGCGCCACCGTGGGCGGAAAGTCGCTCAGGATCGTTCGCGGCGAGTTCCACCGGCACACCGAGCTTTCCAGCGACGGGGCCGGCGACGGCACCCTCTTTGACATGTGGCGATACGCCCTCGACACGGCCGCCCTGGACTGGATCGGAAACGGCGACCACGACAACGGCGGCGGCCGCGAGTTCACCTGGTGGTTCACGCAGAAGACGACTTCGATCTTCGGGATACCGGGCCGGTTCACGCCGATGTACACCTACGAGCGGAGCTGCAATTACCCCGACGGGCACCGAAACGCCGTGTTCGCCGTGCGGGGCATTCGGCCGCTGGCCCGGCTCCAAGGCGGAAAAGGCAAAGCGATGGACGATCTGCCCGGCGACGCTGCCCGGCCCAACACGCCCGACACGCAGATGTTCTACCAGTACCTGCGGCACTTCGACGGCGTCTGCGCCAGCCACACCAGCGGCACCGACATGGGAACCGACTGGCGCGACAACGACCCGAAGGTCGAGCCGATCGTCGAGATCTATCAGGGCGCTCGGCAGAGCTATGAGCGGCCCGACGCCCCGCGCACGAACTCGGCCCAATACTCGATCGGCGGATGGCGGCCGATGGGGTTCGTCTCGCTCGCCTTAATGAAGGGATACCGGCTGGGGTTCCAGTCCTCCAGCGATCACATCTCCACGCACATGAGCTACTGCAACGTCTGGGTCGAAGAGCCCACGCGGGAGGCGATCCTCGACGGCATGAAGCGGCGCCGCGTTTACGGAGCGACCGACAACATCATCGCCGACGTCCGCTGCGGCGAGCACTTCATGGGCGAGGAGTTCACGGTCGCCGAACCGCCGACCCTGCAGGTGAAACTGATCGGCACGGCGCCGTTCGCGGAAGTGGTCATCGTCAAGGATAACCAGTACGTCTACTCCAGCCAGCCGAACGAGGAGACGGTCGAATTCGAGTGGACCGATCAGACGGCCGAGCCGGGACAAACGAGCTACTACTACGTGCGCGGCACGCAGGTCGGTCAGACCGAGGAACGCCAGGTGCGCTCCCCGCAGGGCGAAAGGGTCCGAGTGGAGTTGAACAACGGCGAGATCGTCTGGGTTTCGCCGATGTG
>JBDRTC010000585.1:0-5563 GCA_043824335.1 Planctomycetota bacterium
AGCTTGGAAGTTTCGTTGGAGGCGGTCTTCTCAGCCGCTTCCCCCACTGCACCAGCCAACGCCAGACTGGAGGCACCAGCAACAAACTGGCGCCGTGATATGGAGTTCTTCCCACTCATTTTCAGACCCTCCCGTACAATGCTTGTGTGACCTCTTTCTTGTTTTTTGTGACCTACGCCGACCTCAAGGCGTGCAAGGCGCGGACAATGGCGGCCTTGATCAGCCGTTCGGCCTGCGGGGCGAGCGGCAGCCGGCCGCCGTATCTCAGCGCGGCCCCCTTCGGCGAGGTCTCATAGCCGCCGCGATCGCCCAGCAGGTAGTCCTTCTCGGTGCCCACGTAGCATTCCACGCCGTTAGTGTAACCGAAGACCATGTTGTGCTCAAACGGCGAGACTTGGTTTACGAATTGGCCGTACTCGGCAAACATCTCGTGGGAGAGGCCCAGGATGCACAACTGATCGCCCAGCGCGAACGCACGGATGCGGAATTCCTTCGTGTGCCGCTGGCCGCCGCGGGCAATGTCCAGCAGGTTCGTCAACATCTCTTTCCGCAGGGCGTCCTTCTCCTCGGCCAACATCCTCTCGCACTCGGCGACCGACGGCGGCGGCGCAAGCGGCAGCGCCAGTTCGCACGAGAAGACCCTCAATGGGCTGCCGTCGACGAAGCCTCCTTCCGCCTTGAGGGTCCGGCCCGCGGCGTCGGCCAGATCGCGCCCGGCGGCGGCCGCGGCGTCGATGCCGCCTCGAAGCGGGAACCCGTTGATGTTCCCGCAGCAGCCCTGCGCGAACATGTATACGCCGGCCCCGCCCTGGGACTTGCGAAGAGCGGCAACGGCAAAGCCGGGGTAGTCCGCCGTGATCAACGTGCTCGCCCCGTGCACGATCACCGGATGCGCGGCGTGGCTCAGCAGCACGGCGATCCGCTCGGAGTGGAGCCCCTCGATCTGAAGCACGTCCACCCACGGGAGCACCGCGCCGTGAGGATTGGGCGCCATCACCACGCCGCCTCCGGTCGGCATGCGGCGGTTGAAGCCGATCTGCGTGGGTTCCCGCTGGTAGCGGACACGCGCCGGCTGGAGACGGTCGCAGGCCCGTTTGGTGATTTCCGCCAACTTGCAGGGCAGCATCTCGTGAAAAGCCTTGTCCTTGTGCTTCTCCCAAGGTCCCCAGGGAAGCGTCAACGGGGCGTTGTGGCTGTGGCTGCAATTGATCATGATGTGGCCGGGCGGAATGCCGCTCGCTTGGCTCACGCTGGCCAGCAGCACGTCGCTGTAGGTGAAATCAAACCCCAGATAGTCGAGGGTCAAGATGGCCACGCGCTTCTCGCCCTCGGCGAGCACCAACGCCCGCGCCCACAGGTCGTCGTGAACGCCGGTGCTGGGTTTCATCGGGCCGATCAGAAAAGTCCCTTCGGCGGCGGGCGTGACGACGGTCTCCGCCGCGCCGGCCAAGAGCGTCGATTCGGGCTTCCCGGCGCCGCCCTCAAGCCGAGCGCCGGCGGAAAGCGCGGTCATGCCCGCCAGCGTGCCGGCCGCGAACTGACGGCGGGTGAGTTTCGTGTTGATCATTGCCGTGCTCCGAACGAGAAAGCGGGACAGGCCCGATTTTGGTAGAGTGGGCAATATCCGCTCTCCCGTATGACATCGCGATCAGCTTGCCTATCTTGCCAATGCCGGACCTGTCCCGCTTTCTCCTCTCGTCGTGGCGCATGACCAAGTGTGGGATCGTCGCCTGCAGTCCAGAGGCAATTCCACGATGCTGCTGGATCGGCCAACCGCACACGGCGTGTGCAGACTACAAGGCCTACGTCAACTCCTTCCGGTGCGCCCAGACCTTCTCGAACGCCTTGATATACTGGTCCACCAGTTCGGGCGCGTCGCAGGTGAAGTAGGGCAACTGGATGCCCGTGTTGCGCACCTCGTCGCAGCCGGGGAGCTTGTCGGGCACGGCGGGGAGGTGGTGCCACCATTGCGCTTCCTGGAACACCGC
The DNA here is from genome assembly GCA_043824335.1 of Planctomycetota bacterium. Classification (GTDB taxonomy): domain Bacteria; phylum Planctomycetota; class Planctomycetia; order Pirellulales; family Thermoguttaceae; genus JBDRTC01. The sequence continues at coordinate 1,989 of JBDRTC010000585.1, forward strand.
GTAGGTGTGCAACAGATTCCCTAAGCCGTTGTAAACCCCCACATGGACTTCCTCGGCCCTGAGCGCTTTGCGGCATGCTTCACGCGACATTCCCGCCTTGGCCTCGTCGAGGAAGAGGAAGTTGCGGTTGTAGTAGACCCGCTGGCAGTCGGGCCGAACGTACGGAGCCGAAAGCCCCGGCAACTGGGTGAGCCGATCGTTCAGCCGCTTGACCTGCGCGACCCCGGCGGCATTTCGTTCGGGAAGATGCTTCAACTGGATCTTTGCCAGGATGGCGGCGATCGGGTGGATGCGGAACTTGGTCCCCAATCCCGTAGGGTACTTGCGATACGGGCTGTCTTCGGAGCAGCGCGTGTATGCGTCCCAATGCCCGTAGGCCGACGCCCGCTCGTAGTCCAGCCGGTTCTTGTACATCCCGACGCCGGCTTCGATGGCCGGCAGCGGCTTGCTCGCTTGCAGGCTGACGCCCGCCATACGGCCCCAGGTGCCCATGTGCCGGCCCTTGAGCGTGGCGCCGTGCGAATGGCTGGCGTCTTCCACGACTTCCAGCCCGTGCTCCTTGGCGAAGTCGCAGATGTGATCCATGTCGCAAGGCAGACCGAACCAATGAACAGGCATAACGGCCCTGGTGTTCTTGGTCAGTCGCCGTTTGCAGTCCTCCACGTCGATGTTGAGCGTTCGCGGGTTGATGTCGACCCACACGGGAACCAGCCCGAAGAACCGCATCGGCACCACCGGCCACCAGGAACTGTCGTCGGCCACCAGGATCTCGCTACCGGGCGGCAAGTCCAACGCGAACAGCATCGACGTCAGCGAGCCAGTGCCGCTGGAGTAGGTCTTGCAGTAGGGGGCCTTTGTGAATTCCGACCACGCCTTCTCGAATTCCACGATGGGTCCGTAGGTCCCGAAGAAATAATCGGGGTCTCGCAAGTACTTCACGATTTCCTTTTCCTCCTCATCGCCGAAGATAGGCCAGCGCCTGAAGGGGTCCAGCGGCGTCGTGACCGCCTTTGGCCCGCCGTTGAGCGCCAGAGTCTCCTTTTTGGCCGCGGTTGCGGGCTGCTGCGCGCTGGCCAGCGGGGCTGCGCCTGCCAGGCAGAAGCCGGCGGCCGCACCGCCGGCCGACTTGAGAAACTGCCGCCGTCCTGACAGCGACTTCGGATCGTTCGTTTGCCGTTGCATGGAAAGGACCTCCATAATGTTCACGGCGTTCTTGCCCTTGTCATGGCTACCGGAACGCCACAGCGGTCGCGCAACCGTAACCGTTCACGCCTTCGCCAGCGCGGGGGCGTGAGCGTGGAGCTTGCGAATGGCCTCGCCGATTTCATCCATGTCGCTCCGTGGGCCGAGGAACATGTTCTGCATGAACCACACGGCCTCCTCGCAGAGTTGGTCGTTCTCGGGGCAACGGTTGCGCTCCGCCCACTTCTCGATGGCCGGCTTGCCGTAAACTTTGACGTACGGGCGGGAGTTGAGCGCGTCCTGAATGAACGACGCCTCGTTCAAGCGGCCGTAGCCGGTGGAACAAGGGATTCCTTCCCCGCGAAGCGCCCTGACGAACTGGTCCCGCGGCAGGCCGGAGAACTTCTCCGGCTCGAAGCGGAACATGTAGAGGTGGTAGGCGTTCCGCGTGCAGCCTTCGTACATCCGCGCGGGAAGGATGCCCGGGATCTCGCGGAGCATACTCGACAGATACTTGGCGTTCTCGTGCCGTGTATTGGCCCGCTCCTCCAATCCTTCCATCTGGGCCAGCAGCAGTGCGCCCTGGAACTCGGTCATGCGGACGTTCGTGTTCCGCCCGCCCTGGTAGGTGAAGTTCGAGCTGGCCCCGGGGCGTCCGCGGCAGCAGGTGTGGAAGGCGAAGCACTTGTTGGCCATCGACTCGTCGTTGGTCAGGATCGCCCCGCCCTCGCCGGAGGGGAGGTTCTTGCTCACCTGGAAGCTGAAGCAGCCGCTGGTGCCCCAGCTTCCCAGGCCGCGGTTGCGCCACTGGCCGAGATGGGCCTGGCAGGCGTCCTCGATCACGGGGATGTTGCGCTTCTTGGCGATCGCGAGGATGCTGTCGATGTCGGCCGCGGCCCCGCCGATGTGTACCGGGATGATCGCCGCCGTGCGGTCGGTGATGGCCGCTTCGAGCTTCGCGGGGTCCATGAGGAACGTTGCCCGGTCGGAGTCGACGAAGACCGGCATGGCGTAGTGGAGCAAAGCAACGCTCACCGTGGCCATGAACGTGTAAGGCGGCACGATCACTTCGTCCCCGGGCCCAACCCCAAGCGCCCCCAGCGACGTATAGAGGGCACTGGTGCCGCTCGATGTGGCCACGCAGTACTTGGCCCCGTTCATTTTGGCGTAGGTCTCCTCGAACTCGGCCACGGACCCGTTCCGATACCAACGGCCCGAGCGGACGACATCAAGGACGGACTTCTCGTCCGCGGCGTCGACCATCGGCCAAGACTGGTAGCCTTTCGTGCGTACGGGCTTTCCGCCCAAGAACGCGGGCTTCTCGGCGGCATGCGTGGCCCCGGTCAACGCCAGCCCCACGCCGGCCGAAGTCGTAGCGCTGATGAACTGACGACGACTCACTTCACGGCTCATCTTTACCTCTCCCATGGTTAAGGTGCGACAGATGGCAGGCCGGGTCCGAACCAGGGATGAAAGCGGGTTTTTCCAGATCCTGCCTGTCTCACGGTTCATCGCCGCAATCACAAGCGGTTCAATCACCGATTGCCATTGTACCCTCTGATACTCTGCGGTCCAGAATGCCTCGTCCGGTACGACCTTGGAGCATGCCAGCTTCCAACCGCCGCGGTGCCACCGGTTCCCACCGCCGCTCACAACAACCGACGATACTTCCGCATTTCCGCGAACACTGAGGTCTGAGTTCGTGTGCCACCAAACCTTCCCCACTTCGGGCCGGGCACGCGACAACCCACCAGGACCCCCCTCTGAGGAGTGGCCGATCCGAGAAAGCCATGGCGAATCCCCAAGCGTTCACGGGGATTCCTAACTTGGGTCCGTCAGATGTTTGATCATGGGACTCTGCTCGTCTCCGCACCTTGCCACCATGAACCGCACGTCCCGATCCGCATCTTCAACGCGACGCGGGTATCGGTGCGCGGGTATCGCGTCGAGGATGGGCGCGAGCTTATCTCGGGCGCGATCGAAGTGACGGAGGACTGCGGCGCAGTGGACGTGCGAGACAATGCCCTGCGGCGAAAGCCGTGATCTGCGAACCGTCGCTTCTTCGCCCATCGCTTGGTCGCTTGGGGGAAGAGAAGAAGATTCGGGTGCGGCTTTCCGGGCTTGACCGGCCGAAGTGTTTCGGTAGACTTTGCTCACGAGGACAGTACGAACAGAGCGCGATCCATCCGAATCCCCCATATGTGCTATACGGGTGTCAAATCGGGTGTCACTGGCGTTCTACTGGACCGGGAAGGTGTCATTAATAGCCGAGTTCTGTGGTGTCGGAGAGGTGGCTGAGTGGCCGAAAGCGCGGGTTTGCTAAGGCTAGCCGCCGATTCTCGCCGAACCCCCTAAAAACGCGGGAAATCCCGTAAAAACAGGGGTTTCCGCCA
>JBDRTC010000586.1:0-8839 GCA_043824335.1 Planctomycetota bacterium
AAGTCCGGCGGGTGAACTCTGCGTTGGGGCGTTGAGCCCTTGTCGCATCAAGTCATCCTTTTCCTCGGAATCCCCAAGTAAGACCGAATTACGGGGCACGTGACTTCGAGGACTTTCGTTGCATTTCTCCCCAACAACGTCGTCTAGAGCGGGTATGGTTCGGGACCACGGGCCGGACCCTTTCCGAATAGCCCAGGTTGTTCAGAGGGGCCGTAGCACAGGCTTCCGGCCTGGGGCTGGGTAACACAGGCAAGATGCCTGTGCTACTGCGGCGGCGAATGAATCATCCGGGATAGGGGAGGATTCTCGGCCGCTTCCGCACGCCCGCCACCCCTCTGGGGAGTGGTCCGCAATGCTGCTCCCGCCCGCTTGACAAGAATACTTAGCCTGTCTAAAATAATGGCATGAGCAGGAAAGGGATCCAGGGTGACAAGCTGAGGGGCCATCTGGAAACGATGGTTCTTTCCGTGCTGGAGCGTGGGGAGGCCCACGGGCTGGAGATTATCCGCCGTTTGGAGGAGGCCGGGTGCGGGCTCCTGCGGCTGAAGGAGGGGTCGCTCTACCCGGCCCTCTACCGCCTGGAAGGGGCCGGGAAGGTGGGGGTCGTCCGGGAGGAGCAACCACCGGGAAAGCGCGGGGCTCCCCGGCGCATTTATCGCCTGACTCGGAAGGGCAAACGGGAGCTGGCGAAAGGGCGGGAGGAGTGGGCGTCTTTCGTCCACGTTGTCGGTTCTATTGTGGGAGCCACCGCATGAACGAAACGCTGCTTATCCAGTTGAAGGCCGTCGTGGAGCGGGCCGTCCGGCCGATTCGAGCAAGCATGGTCCGCAAGCGCCGCATGCGGGAGGAGCTTCTCGACCACTTGGTGACGATCTACGAGGAGGAGCTCGGGCGCCTGGGAGATGAAGAAGCCGCCTTGGAGCAGGCCAAGCGGCGTTTCGGCGATCCGGCTGATCTGACGAAGGAGCTTCGGGCGTCCTTATCCCGCTGGGACCGGGTCCTCTCCGTGCTTGACTTGCAGCGATACGAACCCGGAGAGTCCCTACTGCACCTAGTCGCCAGGCATTTGCTGCTCTCGGCCTTTGCCATGACCGCGATGCTGCTGCTCATGCTGCCCGTGATCTGGATGCGGGGCAGAATCAACGAAATCGAAATCGTCTTGCACGTCGCGCTCGTGACGTGCTTCTTCAGCGCGGGTTTTTCCTTCTCGTTCCTGCTGCTGGTCGAGCAAATGGGCCGTGTCCTTTACGGGCGAGGATCGCGACGCCCCGTGCGGGCAATGATTCTGTGCGGTCTGGCTTCGCTCGCGGTCTTTCCGGTATTGACCTTCTTCACGCATTGGGGCTTGTTTGGCAGCCTGGTCTCGGGCCTCTCCGGCTTTCTGCTCGGCTGTGCCGTGGCTCCGGCAGCCCCTCTGCTCTTTTTCCTCATGGCCCGCCAGATGAAAGATGAAATCCTGCACGAGAGCGAGTGGGCGGGCATCGAGATCGAAGAGTCTTCTTGAGGGCCAGGGGGCATCCACACCGCTGGCCATACCGGGAGCGACGGGCGGGAGCCAGTCGCGGGGCGGCCAACGCCGCGTCGGGCGACCTATACTTTTGGTGGACGCCCTTGGCACTCCCGCACGTCTCTATCTTTCCCCCCGCTAGAGGAAGGCCTCATGTCGGAAAAATCCAGAGGTTTCGTTGTCGCAGCGCTGCTTTTGGCGATTGGCATGGTTCATTTTTCGACACTGCGGCCGGGGCAGGGGTGGGGGGGCGACTTCAGCATGTATATCCACCATGCGAGGAACTTGGCGGAGGGAATCCCCTACGCTGAAACGGGTTACATCTACAACCCGGGCTATGCCACGATTGGGCCGCCAACCTATCCGCCCGTCTGCCCTCTCTTGCTGGTGCCCGCCTACATGGTCTTCGGCCCGAGCCTTGAGCCGATGAAGCTGGTGATGCTCACGTCGCTGGTGCTCTTTCTCTTGTTCGTCTTTCTGAGCTTTCGCCGGGTGCTGCCGTTCTGGCCCACGCTAATCATCGTGGCCCTGGTGGGGCTGAATCGCTGCTTCCTGGGCGACGTGAACAGCATCCGCTCCGACTTGCCGTTCATGGCGATCCTGTATTTGACGATCCTCGTCATCCAGAAGGCGTACGACACGCCCGCTGCCACCCCGCCGCGGCTGGGTTACCTGCTGACGGCCGCCGTGCTCGTGTGCGTTGCGTTCGGCACACGCACGCTCGGCGCCCTGCTGCTTCCCTCGCTGTTGGTGTACGAACTGATGCGTTACCGGCGGATCACCCGATCGGCCGTGCTGCTCGTGGGGGTGTTCGTCGCCGCGGCCGTCGCCCAGAGCTTGCTCGTGCACAGCGACGTGGGCTACTTCGACCAATACGACGTCGGCCCGGGGGTGTTTCTCAACAACGGTGCTGGATACACGATGGAGTTCGCCGCCTTCTGGCACAACGGATATTTCAAGCCGGCCGGCGCGCTCCTTTTCCTGGCCATGACCGTTTTGGCCGCGGCGGGGTATACGTCCAGTGTCCGGCGCCAGGTCACCTTCCTGGAGATCTTTCCCGTTCTGTACATGGTCGCCGTGCTGCTCTTCCCCGGGTATGCGGGCAGGCGGTACTTGCAGCCGGTCTTTCCGCTCTTCCTCCTGTTCGCGGCCAGGGGGCTGGAAAGCGCGTGGCTGGCCCGGCGAGAAACGCTGCGGCGCGTGGTCTTTGCATCGCTCCTGGTGGCCGTGGCCGTTTCCTACGGGGCCAGCTACACGCAGCTTGATCTCGACATGACCGAAGGGATCGCGAAGCCCGAGTCCGTGGCCATGTTCGATTACGTCACCCGCCAGACCGAAGAGGACGACGTTGTGATCTTCATCAAGCCCCGCGTGATGGCGCTACTGACCTCGCGGAGGGCGTCGGTTTACCACATGCCGCGGCAGGATTCGGAGCTGTGGGACTATTTCCAGCGCATCGGGGCAACCCACCTGGTGGTCGTCCAGAACGACGAAGCCTTTGCCAAGGCGGAAGACCCGGCCCGGCTGGAGTACCTGCGCGACTTTGCCCGGCGCAACGCCACGGACCTGACGCCCGTGTTCGCCAACGCGGACTTCCGCGTCTACCGGATCGGCCATCCCGACACGGCCCCCAGTGCCCTGGCGGGCGGAGCGTAGCTTGGGCTTGGGAGGGGGACAGTCCCATTTTCCCTACGGGAAAGTCGGGACAGTCCCCGAGTTGCTCTCCGGCCGCTCCTTAGGTTTTCTACGCTCAGCGACGGCGGACAGAGCCGTCTATGTCTGGGAATGGGTATCAGACGACTCTCAAGCATAGGACACGATAGCTCTCCCCTATGCCGAGGGGGGCGACGAACCTGGGTGCCCGTTGAAAAACTTCCGGAAAGACGCCATAGTAGAGGGTGCTTATGAACACCGCCGGCGGATCGCGCGGGAGGAGACGAGTGCAACGGTTTATGCTGAAGTCCAAGATTCACCGGGCCACCCTGACCGGCACGGACCTGGACTACGAGGGGAGCATCGCGATTGATCGCACCCTTCTGAAGGCGGGCGACATGCCCCCCGAATGCGAGTCCAGGATTGAATCTCGTCGACACGCACGCAAGGTCTGAAGGATGCCAAGTTCTTTCCAGACGGCCGGGAAATGGCTCCTGATTACAATTGGCTCTGCTGCAGGTGGCTGTGGTTCGGATCCCCCCGGCATCCAGGAGTCCGGGAGCGTACCAGACCAGCATCCGCACACCAAAGCGATGCTTAACATGGTCGCCGCAATGGAATGTGCGGGCTATCACCCATCAACTGCCGAGCATCGCAACAAGTCGTTTGCGGAAGATCCCATTGTCTGGCTTGGCCCGTGGCATATTGACGTGCCAAACGATGACCCTTTTCAAGTTGAATGGCGTCTCACGATATATCGCCGGGGGAGGGCTGAGCAACCCCATAGCTTTGTTTCCGCGGAATATGATGGGAGATTCAGCGGGCGTCTTCTGACGGTAGTCGTGGACGAATGGAAAAGGATGGGTGCCGTTGGGCTGCCGCAGACAGTAGTTGATCGAGGACGGCGATTGCTTGACCAAGCAGAGAAGCAATATGCGCGGAAGCGCCGTGAACAATCGATTTCGAGTTACACCTTGAACGAAGAAGGAAGCCAGACAGAACACTACATCCTCCGCGTAGAGTTCCATGACCACGAAGGGTTCGCAGACGGAGAGGGCGTAGTTCGCCCCTTTGCACGGGCAATCCTCTTTTTCACGCTTCTGCAATCACAGTAAGGATAATTGGCGCTGTCGAGTGAATTGACAGTTAGGTCCGTCGAAAGGACCGTCCCGTGCCATCTGTTTACATTGAAACAACGATTCCCAGCTACCTGACCGCTTGGCCTGCCAAGAACTTGATTGCGGCGGCTCATCAAGCGATCACGCGCGAATGGTGGGAACGGCGGCGGCACGGTTTTGAATTGTTCACATCCCAATTGGTGATCGAAGAGGTATTTGCTGGCGACGACGCTGCCGCTCAGCTTCGGCTCGGCGCCCTGGATGGAATCCCTCTTCTCACGTCATCCAATTCGGTAGAATGGATAGCAGGGGAATTGGAACGGCTGAAACTCGTACCGCCAAATGCGGCCGCCGATGGTTTCCACATTGCCTATTCCTCCGTTCATGCGATGGGTTACCTGCTGACGTGGAATTGCAGACACATTGCCAACGCCGAGCGATTGCCAGCCATAGAGAGGTTCTTGGCGGATTCCGGCTTTCACGTTCCGATTGTTTGTACTCCCGAGGAACTGATGGGTGACGCTGATGAAACCGACGATTGAACCCCCCGATGCCATTTTGGACGAAATTCACGACACGCGTCGCCATCTCGTCAAACAGCACGGTGGCGTATCCGGCTTGGCGGCGTTCTTACGCGAGCAAGAAGCGAAGACCGATCGCAAACTCCGCACACCCGAACCGCCGCCGGGACCTGACAAGGCGATGCACCGGAGCCGGAACAGGCGTGCTGCTGATGGATAGCATGGTTTTTCATCCACGCTGTCGGTTCCATTGTGGGAGCCACCGCATGAACGACACGCTGCTCATGCGGTTGAAAAACTCCCGGGAAGACGCCATAGTGGAGGGTGTTTGTGAACGCCGCCGGCGGATCGCGCGGGAGGAGACGAGTGCAACGGTTTATGCTGAAGTCCAAGATTCACCGGGCCACCCTGACCGGCACGGACCTGGACTACGAGGGGAGCATCGCGATCGATCGCACCCTTCTGGAGGCGGCTGACATGCTCCCCGGAGAGCAGGTCCAGGTGCTCAATCTCAACAACGGGTCGCGGCTCATTACCTACACAATCGAGGGGGAGGCAGGATCGGGCATGGTGCTCCTAAACGGCCCGGCGGCCCGGCTCGGCGCGCCCGGCGATCGAGTGATCGTCCTCTCGTATTGCGCGGTTTCCGAGGAGGAGGCCCGCTCGCACCGGCCCAAGGTCGTCAAGGTCGACGACCAGAACCGCCTGCTGGGCGGAACGTAGCCTCACGGGCGGACGGCAAGCCGAAGGTGCGCCGAAGACTCCCCTCTGTGGGCCGGGGATCGTGAGAACAATCCCTGCGGCGAATGCTACAGTTTCTTGACAGCCTCCGCCTTTTCGTGCTGTCCGGGACATAGAGGTGTTTCGTGCCACCCACCTTCGTCACCTTTGAGCAGTTGGGAATCTCCCTGTTGCTGGGCCTCTTGGTCGGGCTCCAACGGCAGCACACGACCTTCGGCATGCCCGGCATGCGCACCTTCCCGCTGATCACCCTGTTTGGCACGGTGACGGCGATTTTGTCGGTGGAGTTTGGCGGGTGGGTCTTCGCGGCGGGGCTCTTGGGCATGGTGGCCGTGTTGGCCTTTCCCATCTTCGTCCGGATCCGGATGGAGGAGCCCGACCCGGGCACCACGACCGCCGTGGCCGTGCTGTTGATGTACGGCGTGGGGGCGCTGTTGGTGGCCCTGCCGGATCAGATGGCCGTGGCCGTGGCCATCGGCGGCGGCGTGGCCGTGCTCCTGCAGTTCAAGCCCGAGTTGCACCGGCTCGTCGAGAAGTTGGGCGACGAGGATCTCAGGGCGATCATGCAGTTCGTGCTGATCACCTGCGTGATCCTCCCGGTGCTTCCCAACCGGGTCTACGGACCGTTGGAAGTCTTCAACCCGCGGCACACCTGGTGGATGGTCGTGCTCATCGTGGGGATGAGCCTGGGGGGGTACATCTTTTACAAATTCTTCGGACGCAACGCGGGCATTCTGCTGGGCGGTGTTCTGGGCGGGGCGATCTCCAGCACGGCCACCACCGTGAGCTACTCCCGCCAGGCACAGGGCGGCGCGGCCGAAAGCCGCGCCTCGGCCATCGTGATCATGATCGCCTCGACGATTGTGTTCGTGCGGGTGTTGGTGGAGATCGCGGTCGTGGCGCCGGGATTCCTGGCATCGGCCGCCCCGCCGGTCGTGATCCTGATGCTGCTGACGATGGTGCCCTCATTGGTCATCTGGTATCGCGTGCGCAAGCAGCCGAACCCGATGCCCGAGCAGAAGAACCCCACCCAACTGAAGTCGGCCATCTTGTTCGCCGCAATGTACGCGCTGGTGCTGTTTGCCTTGGCCTGGGCCAAACAGCCCTGGACGAAGGAGCACATGGGCGAGAACGCCATGTACGGGGTCGCCTGCCTCTCCGGATTGACCGACATGGACGCCATCACCCTGTCGACCGCGCGGATGTCGCAGACCGACGAGTGGGTCGCCGCCGAGGGCTGGCGGTTGATCCTGATCGCGGCCCTTTCCAACCTGGTGTTCAAAGCGGTGCTGGTCGGCCTGCTGGGCACGCGGCGCTTGCTCGGTCAGATCGCGCTTCTCTACGCGATTCCCTTGCTCGGCGGCATCGCGCTGGTCGTTTCCTGGGACTGGATCTTGCTCGGCTACTCCCAGCACTGGTAGCAGCCCGTGAAGAAAGTCTTAAGTCAATCTGAACAAAAACCAGGGCGAAACGCGATCATCGTCCTTTGGCGGGTGCAAGCCCCATTCTGGAGCGGGGGATGGGCGACCTTCCGTTGGCTCCCGATCTGGAGCGAGATACCGCCCCGATCGGCCGCCTTCTCCTGCTCGTGTTCCCCTCTGGCGGCCGGGAGGAGCATTCGCCCGACGCGTTGTTAAAACGCCACCTCCCGGCTGTCGATTCGTAACCTACACTTGACTCATTGGGCAAATACCGACCGTACAAAGGGAGTTCGCCTGTGGGCCAGTTCTATCGCGAGGTGATGCGTTTCATCAATCACATGGACATGCAAGATTGGGCGGTGGCACTCGTGGGAGTCGTGATTGTCGGCTTTGTCTGCTTGCGGGGATTCGGGTCGCGGTCGAATTACTAGGATCGCCGAAAGTCTCGGGCGAACGTACATCTGTGGAGGTGGTTAGATACCGTGGATCTCTGGAGCACACAAATCCCGAGTTCCGTCGCCTTGGCGGTCGTGGCGACGCTTGGGTACTGGATCGGTCGCCGTGGACGCAACCGCCAGCGCGACACCATCGAGCGGTCCAAGCGGACACTCCGCCGGGCCCAGTCGGTCGCCCGGGAATTGGAAAACATCGCTTGGATCCTCCGCAGGAACCTGTCCCGGCACCAGGCGAGCCTGGTCAAGTTCAAGCATCGGGCGAGTCATCTCAGCGCGGAACGGCAAGAGGAGGCCTGGAAAGAGTTGTGCCGGGAGGCCGAAGAGGTCCTCCGTCCCACCGTGCAACTGGCGACCCAGATTGCCGACGCCTGCGACCTGATCCGCCGCCACAGCCATCACCTGATGACCTTCACCGGCTCGCGAACCGATCCGCTCACCGGGGTCTTTAACCGCCGGGGTCTGGACGACGCGCTGGCCAAAGAGTTCGCTCGTCTGAACCGGTATGAACTGGGGTTCTCCGTCGCGATTTTCGACATCGACCACTTCCGGCGCGTGAACGAACAGCAGGGACACGTCGAGGGCGACCGGCTGCTCAAGCAGATCGGCCGGGTTCTGAACGACACGGTCCGCGAGACCGACGTCGTTGCCCGTTGCGGCGGCGAGGAGTTCGTCGTCGTGATGCCGCAAACTGATTTGGCGCAAGCCTCGTTGTTTGCCGAACGTTTTCGCAAAGCCATCGAGAAGAATCTTCCCCTCACGGCAAGCGGCGGAATTGCCGCGGTCCTCGACGGCGATACGGCCGACACGCTGCTCGGCCGGGCCGACGCGGCGCTTTACGGCGCGAAGACGGCAGGCCGCAACAGCGTCTTCCGGCACAACGGCGAAAGGGTCGAATCGATCTGGGAAGACGCGCCCAGCCACGCGAACCAGCTTGCGCCGGAAGCCCCGGCTCACGCGCTCGGCAGCTGAGCCCCGCCGTAGGCATTCGTCCGGCCAGCCCGATACGCCTCCCGCTGGGCTGTCTCGCATAACCGTGTCGGGGAAAACCTCTTTCCACCGTTGCCCCCTGTGTTTGCCACGCGTTGGGTACGTCGGCAGTCGCCGCGAAGGCCCTTTCGCCGATCCGGCTCTTTCGCTGGCTTCTGCTTCTTCGTCATTGCCCCACCCTCGCCGATCGCGTTTCTCGTAGGACAGGCATCTTGCCTGTCATCCCCAGCCACAGGCTGAAAGCCCGTGCCCCGCCCTCGCCCCGCCCCACAAACTCACCTCGATCCTACCGGACAGACCACCACAAATTCCAGCCTAAGAATTAGCCGCCGTCAGACCGGGAGATGCCCGTCGACCCCAGGGCAACTTTCTCGCTAAGGGGACGAAAAAGGGGACATCACTGATATTCTAACGAGAATAACCACAAATCAGTGAT